>JBAQMN010000001.1:0-1719 GCA_049302895.1 Actinomycetota bacterium
AAAGGGCAAGGGCGGGCTAAAGGGTGAGCAATTCGGCCAGGCCAAAGTAGATAGCGACGGCCACAAGGAAGAGGCCGAAAGCAGTCACGAGGAGGGACTCTTTTGCCCTCTGCGCAAAGCGGGCCCCCAGCCACCCGCCGGGAATCACCCCCAGGGTCAGCCACGCCATAATATTTACATCGATGTGTTTTAGTGCGAAGTGAACGATCGAGCCCGGAATGGCCATCGCCGCGATTGTGACAAGGGAGGTGCCGAAAGCCATCTTTGGCGGCATTTTCCCTAACCAGACGAAGGCTGGAATGAGAATTATTCCACCCCCAATGCCCAACAAACCACCGATGAAGCCAGCCCCGAATCCAACCACCAGGGACACAACGGGAGATAAGCGTGAACCCGAAGAAGGGAGGCCCTCAGGGCCCTCACTCCTCGGCGCTGGGTGCGGACCCAAAGGCCCGCCTCTACGCTCTTGTAGAGGTCGACCTTCAGGTCGACGTTCCTTTTCCCGTTTTGATTCATAAAGGAAGCGGATTCCAACATACAAGATGATGAGGGCGGTTATGGTGAGAAGGTACGTTCCAGATATAAACCTGGTAACACCGGCTCCTGCAGCGGCACCCACCATTCCGGCTGGAGCCGCCCAAATAACCACTTTTTTGGAAATCAGCCCTCGACGCCAGTAAACGATGCCCCCGCTTATCGCCGCGGGTATGACAACAGGCAAGGTCGTGCCTACCGCAATCAATGGTGGCGCCCTCAGAACGAGCCTAATCGCAGGGGTCGAAAGCAACGCTCCCCCGACCCCGAAGATTCCCGCCAGAACGCCCGTCGCCAGCCCGATCACCAGAACTTTTAGCACATAGAGAGGCATTGTTTTATAATAGCACAGTGATCAAATAGTCGACCTGAAGGTCGACCTGCCTATGGCAGGCGGACCTTCAGGTCCGCTCAAAAAGGAGGGGTGGCCATGCCAGTGGTCCGCATTGATTTGTGGGAAGGAAGAGACGGAAAGATCAAGGAGGAATTGATTAGGCGCGTCACGGAGACTGTTGCTCGGACCCTCGAAATCGCTGAGAAGAGCGTCTGGGTTATCCTGGACGAGACCCCGAAAGCCCACTGGGGAATCGGGGGTAAACTGGGCACGGAATTCGACCCAAAATGATAGACCAGATACGACTATTCAAATGAGAAACGAATTCAAAGAGCTGGCAATCTCAACCGCTCGGAAGGCAGGGGCGCTGCTAAAAGAGGGCTTATCCCTCGAAAAGAAGATCGGCTACAAAGGGGTAGTTAACCTGGTGACAGAGACCGACATCAAATCCCAGGAGCTGATCGTCTCGGAGATCACCAAGAACCTGCCCGATCACGGTATTATTTCAGAAGAAAACCTTGAGGAAAGGACAAAAGCCAGGTATCTCTGGATCATTGACCCCCTGGACGGCACCACCAACTACGCCCACCGCTACCCAATTTTTTCCATTTCTATGGCCCTGGCGGAAGAAGGCGAGATAATCCTCGGTGTCGTCCACGATCCCAATTTTGACGAGCTCTTTTTCGCCGAAAAAGGCTGTGGCGCCTTTCTAAACGATAAGCCGATTCGTGTTTCCAAAACCGCTCTCCTTAACAGCTCTTTGCTTGCGACGGGTTTCCCGTATTACATCCGGGAGAGGCCGGGCAAGGTTTTCCGTTATTTCCAGGAATTTTCCTTGCGCTCTCAGGGCG
>JBAQMN010000002.1:0-2407 GCA_049302895.1 Actinomycetota bacterium
GGCGGACAGAGACGCCCGCCCCTACAATTGACACAGACTCCGATTGCTACATTACCGTGTTCGGTAGGGGGCCGACCTCCGTGTCGGCCCGTTAGAGGGCGAGGAGTTTTTTGATTTCGGTGGGGCATCACACACAAACTTGAACTTTTGAGTAGAACGTGTAGAATATAATTAGTGTTAATTAATTAGTATTAATTAGGAGGTGGTAGAGGTGGCTTTAAGAGCTGAATCAATAGCCAAAACAATTCCTGCCTTGGAGGCTCGAACTCATCTGGGCGAGATCCTGAAAAAGGCATACAAAGGGGAGAGTCGATTCATCGTGGAAAAGTCTGGGATCCCTATGGTTGCAATCATTGGCATCGACGAGTTCACAAGCCTCGTCAAAGCCAGAGAGGAGCGCTTCGAAGTCTACGACCGCATCCAGGCAAAAACTAAAGGTTTCACAGCCAAGGAGGTAGAAAAAGACGTTGAAGAGGCCGTTAGAGCAATAAGGTCAAAAACCTCCAAGGAGAAGAAGTGATCAAAGCGGTCCTGGATACGAATCAGTTTGTTAGCGGCATCATAAAGAAAGAATCAAATCCAGGAAAAATCATGCGAGCTTGGAGAGAAGGAAAATTCCTCTTGCTTACCTCTAAATCGATTATTAAAGAGATCGAGAAAGTGCTGAAATATCCCCACATTCAGAAGAAATACCACATAACGGATAAAGAAATCAGAGAAATTAAAAATAACCTCAACGCGGATGCCATAGTTACCCCAGGTAAAGTGAAGGTCAATGTGGTCTTGGACGATTCTGACGATGACAAGTTTATTGCCTGCGCCCTCGAAGGCAGTGCCGATTACATCGTAACTGGGGACAGTCACCTTTTGGAACTCAAGAAACACAAAGGAACAAAAATAGTAACTGCAAAGCAGTTCCTGACCCTTTTATAATTTAGAGGGCTAAGAGTTTTTTGACTTTGGAGGGCATCTCGCCAAGACCCTCTTCCATATCTTTCATCTGCCTGGCAAGATAGGAGTGCTCCATCAGCAGTTTTGTCACGCTGATCATATAATTACGCTTCATCTCACTCATCTGATCGAGCTTTGAGAGCTTGAACATGTAGAAGGATCGAAAGGCATTGAGAAGCTCCCGGTTCAGCTCGTCCCTGGTCATCCTGGCAGGTTTGACCACCGGCTCAATCAGGTTGTACTTTCGGTAGTCGTAATCTTCAATATATGGCTTAAGCTCTGGATAGATTTCCGAGTAAGGCCAGGGGGCGATGGCCAGGAAAAAGACAAGGTCGGGGTCGTAATGCTTGGCCAGCTCTACAGTGTTCTTGACGGACTCGGGAGTTTCTTCAGGCATCCCCAGAACGAAGGAGGTTTCAGAGATTATCCCAGCCTGGTTTATCAGCTCAATCGCCCGTCGGGACTCCTCCACCTTTATGTTCTTATGGAAGCGGTCAAGAGTCTCTTGACTTGCCGACTCAACCCCGACATAGATGTGGAGAATCTTCGCTTGCCGACACTTGTTCAGGAGATCCTCGTCCCTTAGAATGTCGTCGACCCGGGTCTCCATCAAGATCTCTAAGTCCATATCCTTCTTTACAAGCAAATCGAGAATCCTCTCCCAACGCTTGCGGTTCAGAGTGGGAACCTCGTCGGTTAGCATAACTACGTTGACACCAAAACGCTTATTCAGATATTCCAGCTCGGAGATTAGATTTTCAGGACTCCTGGCCCGCCAGGTTCTCTTCCAAAAAATCTGTTGGGAGCAAAAAGTACAGTGCTGAGTGCATCCCCGAGATGAGCTTACCACCGCCAGTGTCGAGTCCAGGTGGGGGCGGTAGGTGTAGATTGGCCATTCGACCAGGTCCCAGGCCGGAATTAAAGTGTCGAGATCCTTTATGAAGGGACGTGGTGGAGTCGAAACGACATTGCCTTCCCGAAAGAAAGAGATTCCCTTAACATGAGACAGGTCTTTTCCAGCTCTGATGTGCTCCAGAAGATCAAGGGTGGTTTCCTCGCCCTCCTCCCGAACTATATAGTCAACAAAGTGGTGGTTTTCGTTAAGAACCTCGTCAGCCATAAAAGTGGGATGGACCCCACCAAGTACTGTGATAGTAGATGGATTTATCATCTTGGCCCTTTTCAGGATTTCGATGGAATCGATGATGGTGGCGGTATAAGCACCTGTTGCCACAACATCAGGCTGAGACTCTATGATGTGAGAGGCGATATCCCGATGGGTATGAAACTTGGCCATAGCATCGTATATCTCGACCTCGTAGCCGGCTTTCCTCAGAGTCCCGGCGATGTAGACGAAGCCCAGGGGAAGCCATGTTCCAGCCGACTCGACAACCCCGCAGTGATAAGGAGGAGTAATAAGTAGGACTTTCTTGATCTTCTTTCTAACTTTCATAAC
>JBAQMN010000003.1:0-1798 GCA_049302895.1 Actinomycetota bacterium
GCCTGAGTATTTTATCAGACCAGACTGAGAGCCCGGCTCTGGGTCGCACCATTAAGACGGTGCTCCAGGACGTAGAGGGCGGATCTTCTCTCTCCGAAGCCCTTGAAAAGCACCCAAAAGTCTTCTCAGAGCTCTACGTAAGCATGGTCAAGGCAGGGGAAGCCGGAGGCATTCTTGACGATGTGCTTCTCAAAATTTCCGATAGCCTGGAGAAAAGTGAGGAGCTAAAGAGGAAAGTAAAGACGGCCATGGCCTACCCAATTATGATGTTTTGCATGTCCTTAGTTCTCGTCTTTGTGATGATAACCTTTATCGTTCCTGTTTTTGCCAACATGTTCAAAACCTTGGGAGGAGAACTTCCTCTTCCGACTCAGATCCTGGTTAGTTTGAGTAATGCCATTCGTAGCTACTGGTTTATCGGCATACCCCTGATTGTCCTGGTTGTCTACGGAATCAGGCGTGCTCTCCGTGTGGGTAGCGTCAAATACCAGCTTGATAGATTTAAGTTGCGAATGCCGATCGTGGGAAAAGTGAGCAGGGAGATGGCTTTATCAAGGTTTTCCCGGACTCTTGGGGTTCTTACCGCTGCTGGCGTCCCCATTCTCGAAGCATTGGAGGTTGTAGAGAAAGCGGTGGGGAATCTGATCATCGGTGAAGAGGTAAGCAGGGTTCGTGTTCGAGTCAAGGAGGGAGAAACCGTGGCTAAGCCTCTTGAGCAGGGAAAAGTTTTCCCGCCCATGGTAGTTCAGATGATCGGCGTTGGAGAGGAATCAGGTGCTCTCGATGCTATGCTTTTAAGAATAGCTGATTTTTACGACAAAGAAGTGACTGCGGCTGTTGATGCTTTAACATCTCTAATTGAACCGCTGATGATAGTGGTTGTTGGTTTAGTAGTTGGAGGAATTCTTATTTCTCTGTACCTACCTATGTTCAAATTGGCCAGTCTAATCAAATAAGAGCTACATAGTGCGTATGTAGTAGCACAGTTTCTTCAGTGACAGGCAGGGTTTCTAAGCCCTGTTCTTCTAAAGGGGAGTGGGTGTGGCGCCGATAATCTACTTAGGTGTAGATTGATGAGAACGGCAACGATCCCTGTTGAGCAGCGCACAGACCATTCTGAGGAAGAAATACTTAGTCTCATAAAGCAGTATCGACACTCCCACGACACCCACATTCTCGAAGAGATCGTCAACAAAAACATCGGATTGGTCAAAAGTATCGCTCTAAAGTATGCTCATGGTGAATCGATCGACGACTTGATCCAGTCGGGCTACATCGGTCTGATTAACGCCATCAACAATTTTGATCTCCAATCCAAAAACCACTTCTCTACCTATGCCACTTATCTGATTTCCGGGGAAATCCTACATTTCTTGAGAGGCTCGAGGCTTCTAAAGAGTCCCCGGTGGATACGAGTGATTAGTGCCCGGGTTGATCGTTCCGTGGAGATGCTAACGGAAAAATTGGGCAGACTGCCAAAGATTTCCGAAATTGCTCGTGACGCAAACATCACCGAGGAAGGTGTGCTCGAAGTCATAAAATTCAGGAAAACTTATCACGTTGTCTCTCTTGACCAGATGATGGAGGAGGGGAGGGAGATCGAGGATTGCCCGGATGTTGAGAAGGTTAAAAGCATCGGCTATCGGAGCTTCGAGCTTCCGGTGGAAGACAAGATCCGCGTATACCAGGCTATGGATAGACTCAGCGATCTTGAGAAGAAAATCATCTTCTATGTCTTTTACAAGGATCTAACGGAGACCGAGATTGGGCAGCGTCTCAAGGTGGAACAGCGAAAGGT
>JBAQMN010000004.1:0-2783 GCA_049302895.1 Actinomycetota bacterium
AGATGGCGAAGACATAGCCCCGCTTCTTGTGCTCCTCCTTCAGAAAATCCTCGATGATAAATCTTAAGACGGCACCGTATGGGTGGTAGATAACCAACCCCGGTCCTATCTCGTCCTGAATACTGAAGAGATCGAGTTCGCGACCGAGCTTTCGGTGGTCACGTTTTAATGCCTCCTCTCTCCTCTTGAGATACTCCTCGAGGGCTGCTTTCGTATCAAAAGCCGTGCCATAGATTCGCTGAAGCATCGGTCGCCTCTCATCCCCTCGCCAGTAAGCTCCGGCTACCGAGAGAAGTTTGTAGTGTTTGATTTTTCCCGTAGAGGAAACATGCGGACCGCGACAGAGATCGACGAAGTCTCCCTGGCGATAGATGGAGACCTTCTGATCCTCCATTTCCTCCAGAAGCTCGACCTTGTAAGGACCCTTGAGAGATTTGAAGAGCTTGATGGCATCCTTGCGAGGGATTTCCTCTCTCTGGAAGGGAACGTCACGCTCGCTTATTTCTGCCATCTTCTTCTCAATCTTCTCTAAATCCTCAGGCGAGAAAGTGTGATTAAGATCAAAGTCATAATAGAACCCGTCTTCGATGGTAGGGCCAATCCCTAACTTTACATTTTCGTAGAGCTCGGTTACAGCCTGAGCCATGATGTGCGACGCACTATGTCTCAAGGTATCCAAATCTTCCTTATCGACCAAGAAATGCCTCCCATTTCCTGAGAATAATCTATTGGCGCCACCTATTTAAAAATGCCCCATCTATTAAAAAAGTAGTTAGCAGCAAACTACCCGCTAACTACTATACACTATGTTCTGTTCAGCGTCTATTGCCTAAAAGCCGAGCTTCTCTCTTACCAGTATCATGGTGGTTCTTCCGGGACGATCGTCATGGAAAATCAGCATCTTGCCGATGTGACTGCCCGCCGCACCTAAGCTTTTCATGCGTTGATCCTCAAGCGGAAGACTATACTCTTCCACCCGCCTAATCGCATTCTCTAAAGTTGGGGTGATCTTTTGTGTTCCGACGACCCATACGACGTGTTCAGCGCCGTAGGCATACGCCCCGAGCTGGCTTCCCGTCGCACTGGCCACAACCACCTCCCCAGTTTCAGCCACAGCGTGCACGCTGCCAATGTAATATTCTGCGACGTTCGAGCGTCTTCGCAGCTCAGATTGTTTGGCGGGATCTCTCTCAGTAAAAATGGCGTTTTTCAGGTTATTGTACTTCTCTGGATTATGTATCAAAAAATCAATGAAGCCGATCTGGTCAAGGGTAGTCGAACCTCCGGTCATCAGCTCCACCCCTTCAGGCAAAAGCTCCTCCAACTTCTTAAGCGCCTCTTGCCTCTTGTCGGCGATTATGACGTTGACGCCTCTTCTCTCAAGAGATTCCTTCGTCCTAATGATAGCTTCCTCGCTGGCCAGACGATCATACTGCACAGAAATCACCCTTTTTGGCCAAAACTATATACGTTGGCTCGCTTTTAGGGCTTCGAGAATCATTTCCTTGGGAGGATCTTCGGAAATCTTATCTTTGTATACGTAAAGACGACACGCACCCAGGCCGAATCTCTTTACTTCTTTGGCCATGGGATCGATGTCGACCCCGTTGATCTTAACCGTTGGCGATGCCCAGAACTTGTTCTCGATAGCCTCCTCATCGGATTGGATCAGAAGAACTTCGTATTCGGGCTTAAGACCCGCTTCAATCATTACTTCTTCCAGAACCGGAAGAAATTCACGCCACCTGTGTCATTTAGCGGTGTGCAACACTTTGACCTTCGTCTCCATCGTACCTCCTTTCAGATGATGGGTGCTCTTTGGTGCGACTCTACCATAAATGCGACAAAAATTTCCATGAATCGATCCATCGAGACGATATGCAGTGCATGACCTCCCGCCAGAGTCTCTACTCGGGCATTCGGAAACTCCTGCCCCAAAATATCAATAATATCATGCAGGAAACCCGAGGAGCCTTCGCCCTTAAATAAAAGTACAGGTATCTTAAAATCTCGTACCCTCTGGATGTCGTCTTGATGAGCAAAGGCTGCGTCTCCATTACGTAGCGACTGTCGATGTTCTACCCAAACGGGCCACTGAGGAAGAGTGCGTGGATCTACCCCCGATGGAACAAAACCCGCAAAATGACTAAACCATGCAAGCTGTGATTCGCTTACATCATCCGGCCCGATCGATTGAAGCTGTTTTTGCTGCTCAAGTAGTTCTGCTGATAAGGGCCCACGGCTTCGTAATACCCAGATGGCAGGTGGCTCAATAAGCGTTAGCGAACGCACCCGATCCGGATTATTGAGAGCGAAATTGAGGGTGATCTCGGCACCGAATGACCAGGCGGCGAAGTCGGCTTTGGAGATACCAATCTCGTCCATGGTTCTAAGCAAGGCACTTGTTTCAAGATCTACTGAGTAGTCTGGCGGAAGCGGTTCTCTCTGCAACCCAAGATCGACAGACAGAAGCTGGACCCGAACAACTCGATAACGGGGAGCAAGCTGTTCGGCGTGGGGCTTCCAGCTTATCCACCCAGTCAGCCCTCCTGGAACCAATACCACCGGGTCTCCGCTTCCTGTAACCTCCGATTTCATAGCGAATTCTTGTACACGACTCATCGGCTTCCCCTCCCTTTAGCTACAACTCACAGCTTAACTTTCTGCGCAAACTATTGAAATAGCTACACGATCTTCAGTGATATGTGCTTTCATATAACTTCGTAAGGCACAAAAGATACCATAACTGTCAATAAAAAAGAACTAGGCAAACACCTGGTTTT
>JBAQMN010000005.1:0-6334 GCA_049302895.1 Actinomycetota bacterium
AGTCCGACGTCGCAAAGTTAACTTGCGAAGTAATTCCAATCTTCTCGACCCAACCCTCCCGCGTCATTGCGAGCGAGCCCCTTCGACTGCGCTCAGGGCAAACTCCGGCGAGCGTGGCAATCTCACCCTAACCATCTTTGAAAATACACCTGACAGAATACCCACTTGACACGGGGCAACTTCTTACAGACAACGCCTGTACAACGACAAAAAAGGTGTAATTCAAGAAACAGTCATAACAGTGTGACCACGTGGCGCGTAGAGGCTGCGTGCAAAAACTCATAATTCAAGACCCGACCCTCATCACTAGGCAGGGCATCTTTTTTATAGATGACTCTTTTCATGTTGGTCTAGGCATGAAAGTCAATTTTGCCCTTGGGCTCTTCAGCCTTCTCAATCCGTCCATATGTCGCTTCGTACTTTCTCATGTTGTCTTGAAGCGCTGCAATAATACGCTTCATGTGACCGGGGCTGATGATTACACGTGCCGTGACAATCCCTCCCTGGGGCGACATTAACATAAAGTCCATAAGAAACTCTTCCCTGGTGTGAGCGACAATCATATTGTTTGAATACACCCCGGCTTGGAGCTTTTCAGGGAAGTTAACCTTAATTTCTTTCTCACCATTTGGCACAATAAGTCACCTCCTATGCGTTAGTATTTATGTGTGACAAAACTGCCAATTCAAGACCTGACCCTTTTTCTTTAGGAACTGGTCGCATCACAACGAGTAGAGTATAACGACGAAAAGGGTGTAATTCAAGAAACGATAGCTATGTGACCAGTGACGTGTGGAAGGCTGTGTGCAATATGGAGTAATATATGTGTGAAAGGGTCCGGAGCGAGGATACGGAGGTGAGAAAGATGGAACACGGGAGAACACAAGATGAGGTTTTCGCATACTTTCAAAAGGAGGCGGGAATCGAGCAGTTCACACGACTTCCGGTTTTTCAAGAACAAGATTTCAAGTGTTTCGAAGCGCACTTCGTCGATGGCGGATATGGCCACCTGGAGCTTTCCTATGACGACAAAGAGTTCGTCGTCAAGGCCCGCTTGGTCGACCCCACCACCGGAAAGCTAATTTTGGAGATGCCGATATAAAATGGAATGCGAAGATACCTCCCGATGAGCTGTTCAGTACGTTTGCTGAGATAAAGCATGCTTAATCATGAAGTCAACATTTTCATTCATATTAATCGCTATTATTTCTATGTTGGGATGGTTTTGCTTCCATATACGAAATATTTCATCAGCAAAAGCCTGACCAACAGTCTTTACGTCTTTGAAATCAAGCACGACCTTTTTGAATTTTTCTAGGCCTGATAAAATTCTCCGTGCTTGGGACCGGGAGATGTACTCTACGTCTGTTTTGTATAGCTTCACGTTTACGACAGTCTTGCTAAATTCATACGAATCATTAGTATACGTCTGGAATATTTCAGTCAAGTCTCGATTTGAGTCGAGCGTGAGCATAAAGGTTACTTTTGTCCCCTTGTTTTCTTTAGCATGCTCTAAAAATACGTCGTCGATAATATTATCGAATATTAACCTTTTATCCGAACTAACAAATGTCAGTTTATCAGCAACTTTTGATGTAAAGAATATACCTTCTCCAGAATGAGCTTCCGGAGCTGTTGTTTGTTTTCCCTTTAGAAGGTCTTGGACTGCTTCAGTCTCTGACCTCAAGTGTTTTTTCTGCATGATGTTATTAAAAACACCAACACCCCAATCTCTTACTACGAAGGAGATCACGCTTTCGCTTCGAGTCATTGATATATGAACATCTTCTGATTTTGAGTGTTCAATGGCATTATTCAACATCTCAGCAAAGGCATATTCAATATTGATCCGTACATTTTCTTTCATGCTAGAAAGAATCCCTGTTTCTCTTTTAACCCTTCTTAGAACATCATGTTCAACAAGGTTCTTAGTCTTTTCTAAGATCCTGATGTCACGAATATCTTCTTTAGCAGCCTTTTCTTCACTTACTAGAACATAATATGCTCTATTTGCCTTTCCGATCAGAGCGATTTTCCCTTCGTCTCTTAATTGACGAAAGAACCTATTTACATAGACGCGAGAGAAGCCTGTTTTTTTTACAATTTCTGAGGCTGTGACTTTCCCATTTTTATTCAAGCTACCTATTATAAGCTTTTTTAAGTCCATTTCTCTCCCTTCGTTGTATACAACTTTATTATACTGGTAGTAATTGAAGTTGTAAACTATATGTAAACAAACTTCATAGGGAAAGATGATACAAGGACAACTATGAGACTATATAGTTTACAACTTATCTATTTGTTTGTAAATATATGTTGTAAACAACTTGTAAGCTACCGCGCTTATCATCCGACACGATCTCACCTTAAAAATCTATTTCTCTAACATACTGACAAAAGTATAGAACCTTTTTGGCATCAGCAGGGACAAAAAGAAACTGCTCGACATCTTTAGCCAGCTTTTTAAAATCAAGCTTTTCGCACCTCTTTAAAAGTCGCTTTCTTAAATCAGCCCCGCTGCTGATCTTTAATCTCGATTGTAAGTAACCAAGATTCGGTTTGGCCTTGCCAAGAAGAAAGACAGTATCATAAAAGTCCCTACCCATTGGGCGAGGCCGGTTGAAAATGGCGTAAATCTTTTGTGCCAGTAAAATATCAACTGGCACCACATTAATCCGCAAGAACACATCGAACTTGTTTAAGATGACCTTGTCGGGTTGATAGGAAAAGTTCTGCGGTTCTGAATTTAGAGAAAAAGGCAATAGTCTTCAACAACTCAGATTTCAGGCACTAACTTATTAGGACACAAGACTTCTTTGGGGTTGGATCTTGCATTTTAGCATTCCGGGGCCTCGGTTGCTGTCAATCAAAGACGACCCCTCCTCCCCATAATCCTTGCTTTTTCTCGTATCAAATTATTCTTTTCTTAATTGGAAATAAACGTCCCGATATTGCTTGAGCCATCGCTCCTCGCTAGGTTCCTCTAAAAACCGTCCGATGTCTTTCAATATAAAGTCGGGTTCAAGCCCCTCGACAATTTCATCTAGTTGCTTGAAAACCTCTTCTTCACCGGCAAACTTCATTGTATATCCCGCTTGTTTCAGACCTTCATTTAAGTAAGCTAAATTTATCTTCGCTTTTCGCTTCAAATACCAGATAAGGTCATAGAAGTCCCGCCCTCTTCGGTAGGGACGACCCAGGATAGCCAGGATTTTACCGGCAAAAAGGGTCTCTAAATCATGCTTTAAGATCGGGAAAATCTCGTTATATTTAATAACAAAAAAGGATTCAATCCTTCCAAATTTGATATCCACTGGGTTCGTATCAACTTCAAGTTTAATATGGATTTTCTGACCTTTTATCTTAGAGAGATCAAGAATCTCTAAGACTTCAACCACCTTGATAAAAGCTTTTTGGACTGTCTTTTCCTGGCTGACATTAAGATCCGCTTTGATGTTAATCAGCGATAAATCTTTTTGGATAAGCTGACAAAGGCGTTGGAAATCATAATCATCTGTTCTTTTATCAAGGGAAAAATCCAGGTCTTCAGAGTATCGTTTCAAGTCATAACAGATACGGAGGCAGGTTCCACCGACAAAGGAGAGATTCTTGCTGTGCTTGGATTGATAAATTTGCTTTAGGATAAGTATCTGCAGATACTCTCGAATAAGGTTTACAAGTTCCTCAGAAGTGATTTTCGGACTCTCTCTTCTTACCTGCTCAACCAAGTTGATCAAGGCTTGCATAATCTCTAACGCTCCTTAACAAAGCCATTAATTTCTCCGAGCCAAATTTCTTAGCATATTCGAATGCTCTATTAAAGTTAACCTCAGTTAAATTTTGTAATCTCGACTCCCGCCAGAAATCAGTTTGAGGCACCAAGCGCTGTCTATTCAGATATAAATAGTCGAGCAATGTTTTCTCCTTCTCAGCAATCAATGTTTTAGGGTCGTATCCGAAGAATGCTTGGCTTTTTATTTTGTGATAAACAAACTGACCATAGGGCGTATTAAACTTTCTGGTAATTTTTGGTGTGACTAAAGTAATGGAAAAGGGAACATCAGGGATGAGCCCGTACAGGTTCAAGGCATATTCTAGGCTAATATAACAGGGTGAATATAGTCGGCGTGCTACTTCTCCCTTATCGAGACGACTGTCAGAAAAAGCGTATAAGCCTCGTTTCAGCCTGATGAGGTCCCCCGCTTTTACCCACTGGTGAAGCTGCAACTTTAAGGTGGTAGGTGGCGTTTCAAAGGCAACTACCTGCGCTTCTTCCTTAGAAAAAATATTTTTTTCCATCTTCTTTCGGAACTGCTTAAATTGCATAATATTTCACTTAGTTATAAATATTTATAACTTACTGAAACAGTCTATCACAGCCTTTTGGAAATTTCAATCAATAGCCCATCCCCCCTTGGCTATTCTAATTAAAGAGAAACTTCAGAACCAGAGCCGGTGAGTGACCCTGCTCGCAAAAACGTGGGGGTTGTCCCTGCTTTTTCTGCTTTCTCTACGGAGGAGAAAACGTAATCTTTTTGGGACCACCTGGGGTGGGAAAAACCCACCTGGCTATTGCTTTGGGACTCAAGGCGGCTGAAGCAGGACACCGCGTCTACTTTTTACAACTACCTCTGACATGGTCTCCCGCCTTACCAAGGCTTATGCAGACGGAAGGCTGGAGGAAAAGATCAAGGTCTACATTAACGCAAGACTTTTAATCACCGATGAGATCGGCTACCTGCCACTGGATCGAGAGGCCTCTTCGCTTGTTTTCCAGGTTATTTGCCGGCGCTACGAGAAAGGTTCCATCATCCTTACCTCAAACAAATCTTACGGTGACTGGGGTGAGATCTTCGCCGGGGATACAGTGATTGCCTCTGCTATCTTAGACCGGCTCCTTCACCACTCGACAACCATTAACATCAAGGGAGAGTCCTACCGGCTAAGAGAAAAGAAAAAAGCCGGGCTCATCGACACTTGATACCAATACGCTTTAGAAAGGGGGTCACTTTTTAAAAGTGGGGAATTTTCGATTGGCGAAAGTGGGGAATTTTAAATCGCCGTTGACACATACAACCCATCCACCATTAATATACCATAACGGAACGCCCCTTCAGAAGCTGTCGCCGGCTGGAGGAGCCCGTTTCTTGCGTGGGGTTTTAGTACTTCTTGTTTTTATCGATAAGCTTGGGAATCTTAGGCACGACGACCGTCTTGTTCGCCTCGCTGTCTCCCGCCCTTAGATCGTCAGCGGTCAAGAACAGCTTCTTAACCCCGTGGCAGGCATTGCATTTTTCGTTTTGGGGGGTTATGCGGCGGATATTATGGAGCGGTGAGTATTTCCACGTCGGCACGGCGTCGTAACGGGACAGTAGGCCTGTGCCGTAGGCATCAAAGCTGTCTTTCACTGTCGGCACGTGGCGCAGTGCCACATATTTGTAAGGCCGGTCCTTTGACGGAATCGGGTTTAACCCGATCTTGAATGCCGGTACGATTTCCGAGCTGCTCTTGCTCGCCCCGGCCGCGTCGACGGAAACGTGGCATCCGTAACAAGAGTCGTTGCGAACCCCATGGCAGACAGCGCAAGCGATCTCGTTCTCCTTATGCGCCCGGTGCGCGACTATCTTGCTCTTCTTACCCAAAACCTTCTTGTGGCACGTCTCGCATCTGGGTAGATCGCCGGCGGTATCATACATGTTCTTCTGTATCCGGCCAGAGCCGTGGAAGTTCTCCTCGGAGTGGCAGGCCGTGCAATCCATCTTCTTCTTTTTCAGGTGGATGTCAGCCGTACCGGACACATTGCCCAGGTAATCGCCGGCGTTGCGCGCGCCGTGGCACCCGTAACAGGCTTTATCCATAGGCGGTTTCTTGGTGAACGTGTGCCGCTCGTAGAGCCCGTTCTTGGCCGGCGCAGGCCGGCTGACGTGGCATTGCCCACACGTGGTATGGCACTTTTTCGAACAGGCGTTCTTAAAAAGTTCGTCGAGCGGCTTGCCGTATTGCACGTCCGCCGCACTCGATCGATTCGCCAAAGCGGTCTTGTAGCCGCGCAGCGTATAGTGCAGAGAATCGGCGTACCGATCGCTTATCCGCACGTGGCAGACGGCACATACGCCCGCCGACTCGTCGTCGGAAGGATCCCTAACCATCCCGGCGTGAGCTTTCTCGGCATCGGCGGAATTTACGCCCTTATGGCATGTTATACAACCGACCTGTCCGTGCGGTTCCGACGGAAAAGCCATGGTTATCAGGTATTTCTCGCTCGCTTTCAACGAAGGCGGAAGCGGTCCTCACCCGCCCGTACCGATAGCCGGCGGCGGCGGCGGGCTTAAAC
>JBAQMN010000006.1:0-2619 GCA_049302895.1 Actinomycetota bacterium
ATTCTATAACATTATTGCTAAATTGTCAAAGTTGTCAAAGCTCATCTTGTTCTCTTTCTTTCATGAAGTTCGTCTAAAAGCTTTCTTAAACTCTTGGATGCGATATAATTTGTATGAAGAAGTAGAAGAGTGGTTGTTAGTTGTAAGTTGGAAGTTGTAAGTTCGTGAAACGTGGAGAGGTGTCCGAGTGGTTTTTGCGAGGACGGGTCTCCAAAGGGGAGCTTTGAGGGGAAAGTATTTCCCCTCAATCATCCGTCAGGAAGGGGAGTTATTCGAGGGGAAACGCTGGGTTGCCCCTCGAAAGAGCGAGCCATGTATAGACAGCGAGCGACGGAGAGGTGTCCGAGTGGTTGAAGGAGGCGGTCTCGAAAATCGCTATTCGTCGTTAAGGCGAATCGTGGGTTCGAATCCCACCCTCTCCGCCACAGCGCCAAAGGCGCTGAACTAACAACTAACGACTTACAACAAACAACTAAGACTTGCGACATTGAATAGGAGAACGTGTGACTTTTAGGTTTCAAAAGTTTCCTGTTTATAAGGACGCTAAAGAATTCGTGAAGGTTATCATGAATATCACTTCGGCATTAGCTGAGCCAGCACAGTTTTGGCGAAGGATGTCCTTCGCCCGTCCTCCGCAGTAGCACTGCTACGGAGGATGGATAGCTTCTCGCCGTCGCGTAGCCGCTATGGCGGAGCACGGCGTTCGAATCCCACCCTGTTTATAATTGAATTGACATTCACGAAGTGGAGGGGTCGCATAGTTTGGCCGAGTGCACGCGACTGGAAATCGCGTAGGCGGTGTTGAGCCGTCTCGTGGGTTCGAATCCCACCCCCTCCGCCATTCTTCGCCCTTCGGGCTTCGAACGGCAGGCCAGCAACGATAATGGCGAAGAATGCCCTTCGAAGCTCGGGGATGTACAGCGAAGAAGGGCAAGAGCAGCTGATTTTTACGGGCCCATAGCTCAGAGGAAAGAGCGCAAGCCTCCGAAGCTTGAGATCGTGGGTTCGAATCCCACTGGGCCCTCCAAGTAGCCAGGCGCATGGTATAATATGGGTTGACCGTGCTAAGCGGGGAACTAGCGGTGCCCTGTACTCGCAATCCGCTATAGCGAGGCTTAATTCCCACCAGAGGCTCTTTGGCTGAGTGGTTTGCCTTGTTAAGGAGGGTGTTGATCCCCAGGTCCTACGCAATGGAAATTTGCAAACCCCGCCAGATCCGGGAGGAAGCAACGGTAAGCAAAAACTTCCATGTGCAGTAGTCTTGTCTTGGAGGGAGCTTCTTCTAATGAGTAACACGCTCGGTTGGGAGTCGAAGGCGGGTGCACGGTCACAAAAATTCCCTATTCTTCGAGCGAGTCTCGAGCAAAGTCGAGAGACGAGTCGAGAAGTTCTCGACAAGCTCGAACAATAATATTTTAAGTTTTGGATTGTAATGTTGGCGGCGAAGGAGACTTCGGTGGCTGAGAAGATTCCGATCAGGACGCGTCTGATCACTGAGAATGACAACCTACCCGAGGTCGTCGCCGAATACACAAAGGACGTCGCCAGACCTGGCGACGTCATTGCTGTTGCCCAGAAAATAGCCTCGATAACCCAGGGCCGTATCATCTATGCTCCCACAATGCGGGTTTCCTGGCTTGCCAGGTTTCTCTGCCGCTTTGTCGGTTCGGCCTCTAGCCAGCACAGTCCCGAAGGCATGCAGGCTGCCATCGATGAAGTAGGCTATTTCAGAGTCCTTCTCGGAGCTTTGGCCGGGGGCTTAGGCAAACTCATGGGCCGAAAAGGCGATTTTTATCGAATAACGGGGGAAAAGGTCTTTGTTATCGACGACGCCGGAGACGGCAGCGGCACCGTCCCACCTTACAACCGCTACGTAATCCTGGCTCCCATCGATCCTGATGCGTTGGCAGAGAAAATAAAGAAAAAAACTGGGGTTGATGCAGCCATTATGGACTGTAGCTACACCGGATCACACACCCTCGGTGCGTCGAAAGAGGTAGACCGAGACGAGGTAGCGGACTTGCTAAAAGATAATCCTTTTGGTAACTTTGATGAAATGAGTCCCATCGTCGTCATAAAACAGGTGGTGTCTTATTCTTCGAGCGAGTGAAGCGAGTCGAGAAGTTCGGATTGAGGCTCATAATTATCTAGAATCTAGTTAAAGGAGTGATTTGTGGTTTGGAAGATCAGGAATTATTGAAGTTGGAAAGAGAGTATTGTTCGTTTGGGGATACGGTTCACTACTGTGATCCGCCGAAGATTTTTCGCCGCGCCGAGGGGCAGTATCTTTATGATTCCGAAGGAACTCCCTATTTTGACCTTCAGATGTGGTACTCCGCGGCCAGCTTTGGATATAAGAACGAGAGGCTTAACAATGCTCTTAAGAAGCAGCTTGAAACCCTCCCCCAATTAGCCTGCCAGTATCTTCACGAAGAAAAGGTTCTTCTGGCTACCAAGATTGCCACGCTGTGCAAAGATCGCTTTGGTGCAAAGGGTAGGGTACATTTCAACGTCGGTGGAGCTCAGGCCGTCGACGACTCCATCAAACTAATCCGCAACAACACTGGCAAGAATCTGGTTTTTGCCTTTATGGGAGGCTATCACGGGAGAACACTGGGG
>JBAQMN010000007.1:0-4585 GCA_049302895.1 Actinomycetota bacterium
GGGTCATCAACGATGGGAGTGAAAAAATCAACCGTCTGAACCAGAGCTTCGCTCTCGTTTATTTTGAAGATGGCAGCATCATCGCGGGTGTCCAGTCCCACTAATAGCTCGTGACTTACAGCCGTCGGCATCGCTTTCAAAACACTCTCAAGGTCACCCGGACCCACCTTAGCTGCTCAACCCGCTTTTGACGAGTACCGAGTCAAGCGAATTTTCTTAGCCAATTCCACCCTCCTCACTAAAATCTATGCAGCTTGTCTTAATCTCTATTCTATGCCTTTATAAGAAATTTTGCAATTCAGTATAAGAAATGCTTAATCATTTATATTCAACTTGCCGGCGCGAAGGTATTCAGAGTAAGCGAACTGTGAATTGACCTGAGTGGGCGGACAGGGACGTCCGCCCCTACAGGGAACGACGTAAACTCGTAGGGGCCGACCTCTGTATCGGCCCGCGTCTTAATTGCCTTTGCTTTTACCCCCAATGAATTTATGTTAACCTATGCTAAGGAGAGTTCCATGAACATAAACTATTTCAAAACGTTTGTCACTGTAGTTGAAGAAGGAAGTTTCTCGGAAGCCGCCAAGCTTCTTAAGCTGTCTCAGCCAGCCATAAGCTTCCAGATTCAGGCACTCGAGAAGCACTTCGCCGAGTCTCTTCTGGATCGCACCGGTGCCAGAATCGAGCCCACTCCCGCCGGCAAAGTGTTTCTTCGCTTCGCGAGAAAGATTGTCAGTCTCAATCAAGAACTGGAAGAGGCCATCGACCAGTTGAGAGAGACGGCGCGTGGAGAATTAACCTTAGAAGCGAGCACCATCCCGGGAGAGTACGTGGTTCCCAAGATTTTGGGTAAATTTAGGGAGAGATTTCCGCAGATAGAGCTGTCGCTGGAAATAAGCGACACCGGCAAAGTAATTGAAAGAATCGCCGAACACAGGGTTGATATCGGCTTTGTTGGAGATCAACCGCCAAAAAGATTCAAAAACTTAAAGGTGGAGAGTTTCGCAACCGACACATTGGTTCTCGTGTTGCCCAAGGATCATCCCCTTGCAACCAAGGATAAGGTGAATATCAGAGACATCCTCGATCAGCCCTTTATTCTTCGCGAAGAAGGCTCCGGAACACGAAGAACTTTTGAAAAGGCTTTAAAAAAGGCTGAGCTTTCCCTAGACGATCTCAACGTCACTATGGAGCTTGGAAGTAATCAGGCCATCATAGCGGCTGTGGAAGCTAGCCTCGGCGTATCGGTGCTATCAAAGTGGGCGGTAGAAAAGGCCGAGAAACTGGGAACGGTGAGAACGGCCCCGATAATTGATCTTGATTTAAAGAGAGACCTTTACCTGGTGTACAATGCGGGACGACCCTTAAGCCGCCCCCAGCAGGCATTTCTCGAACTATCGGCAGAGTTAGCCTCTACCTTCTAAGGGAAGCTCTGAGCCGTGAGGGCTTGAGGAGTAAATCAAGGGCATCCTGAGCTGAGGGAACAATAATATCGGCTTCCCGAATCGCACTGGCCACTGCCCCTTCGGAACCCAAGACGAGGATGCTTAAGGATGCTTCCTTAAGCATGAGAACATCGTTGGCGCCGTTGCCAATGGCAACTGTTTTGTCTGAACGGAGCTTAAGCGTGAAATCACGCTTTTGTTCCGCCTCCTGCTTCGGTCTGATTCTTACCACCTGAGCTGGCAGCCCCGTCGTCTGTTCTTCAAGAGTGCCGTGTGTGTCTGCGGAGAGCAGGTAGATGGACAGAGTCTTAGCCAGTTCACTTATACGCTTCCTCACGTTGGTTGGAATGATCCCATCGATAGCCATCGTTCCATTCATGTCCAGAGCCAGATTTTCAAATTCCAGGTCCTTCCAGCCCGGAATCTCAACTCGTAGCAACTTCTGCCCGCCTCTCCGCTAAGAGAGCGGCCCCGAGGGCACCAACTATCTGAGGGTTGTCTGGGACATAGATTCTTAGATTCAATTTCTTCTCCAGAATGTGTCGGATGCACTTGTTGTAGGCTACACCACCAGCGAAAATCAGGTCTCCGGACACACCCATCCGGTTGATCATTGCAGCGATTCGTTCCGAGATGGCCTCATGGATACCGTATGCTATGTCGCGCCGATTCTCTCCCCTGGCAATTAGAGAAATAACTTCGGATTCCGCAAAGACGGTGCACACGCTGTTTATTTTGGTGGGAGCTTTTGCCTTTAATGCCTCCCCACCCAGTTCTTGGATGGAAAAATTTAGCGCCTCAGCCATTACCTCCAAGAATTTTCCAGTTCCGGCGGCACAGCGATCGTTTATATCAAAATCCTTAACCTTTCCATCATCGGCTAAGGTGATTACCTTCATGTCCTGACCGCCGATGTCCAACACCGCCCGGCAGTTAGGATAGATGTGGCTCGCCCCGACGGCGAAGGCTTTGATCTCCGTTACCGTGTCTGAGGCGAAATTAGCCTGGGCCAGATGACGACCATACCCCGTAGCCAGCATGCAGTCATAGTGCTTTCCCTTGAGCAGGCTCTGACACTGGTTAAGCGGATCGTAGCTGGTGTCTAAGACAGTTGAATTTGTGTCGCCATTCTCAGCCAGTTCGACCAGAGCGATAGTTCGAGACCCGATATCTAACCCTGCAACCTTCACTTCTTGATTATTCTCCAACGCGATTAATCTAAGCGGGTGGCGAAGGTGATACGGCCTGCGGAGGTATATCCCCTTTCTTTGGCCACGATGTCGAGGTAGAAAGTAGCCAGATCCTCCACTTCCAGATTGATGTCCCGATCAAGCTCTCGGGCATCGGTGGTCTTGATGTACTTTTTGCACTTGTTACAGACGTTTACCCGATGGGCTTCATCCTCCCTGGCGTAAAAATACTCTAGTGTTTCGTGATTATCATTGCCGCAGACAACGCACTTCAAGCGGGGATAAGACCACCAGCTCCGGCAGAGAGAACACTGGAGAATCCTTAGACCATTCTCTTTGCTCAGCATAGCCATGGCCGGCTTGCGCCCACAGATAGGGCAGATAGACCGTTCCCAGCGGGAATAATCGAAGCTGTCTCTAAAAACAAAGGAAGCTTTCTCGGCAAAGGGGCTGATAGCATGGTATGCGATGAAAAAGAGAACCTCAGCATTCAGAGAAATGGCTTCAGCCAGTTTTGTGAAATACTCTGTCTTGAAGGCCTGCAGATTCTCGATAAAAGGCGGTGTTTCCTTCTTATTCTTTGGATTCAGATCGGCATGGGAGAGAAACGCATCAAGGACCTCTTTAAACTCGGGACTTTTCTCCTCGATGATCGCACAGATATCGCTGATCACGACTCTAAAAAGATCGGATTTTACGTAAATAGATTTGGTGTCGAGTAGGTGGTCTCCTTCGTCGATACTCTTATTTGCTTTCTCCTCTTTGGGCTTTTTTACCTTAGGCTTGATCTTTGGTAGATAGCTTAACTCGACCGCGAACAGAGACTGGTAGAGATCAAAAAGATCCGAAAGTTCGGGACTTTGCTTCTTGTAGAAGTCTGTTTCCCGATTAATTTCTGCGATAGTCGCCGGCTTCTGCCCCAACTTCAAAACCTTACTAACCCCCTAGGAGAACACTCAAGATTTTACTTAATATAACACCGTCAAAGACTTATCGCAACATTGAGCGCGAAGCGAGTTTGTTGCCAAGGGACCTCCTCTAAGAGCGAGGGTGTTTAGGGATTGCGAAATGTGAATTGACCTGGGACTTTGCGCAGTACTTTGCCAGGTCGCGAGGACTGTTTGAGCGAGCTGTTTTGTAGCGAAGCGAGTTCCGCAGCGACCTGAGAAAAGTACGAAGCAAAGGCAAGGTCAAGAGGTTGAGCAAGCCTAAACACCCGAGCGATACCCTTTCTCCTGAGCAGCAACATCCATGGCCAGGGTAACCAACCGCTCTACTGGTATAACAGGCTCTTCGCCCGTTTCGCGCAGATCGATCGCTTTCAGATAATGTTTACACTCCTCGCAGACATAGAGACGATATACGTTGTCCTCACTGGGATAGTAAGAAAGCTTGGCGATATCCTCAGTGCCGCAGAAGGGACACTCCAGACGCTTATAGAGCCACTGTGTGTTGCACCACGAGCAGACGATATGGCGAGCCCCGACATCACGCTCTAAGATAGCAAAATCGGGTTTCTCGCCGCAGATCGGACAGTATCTACGGAGCCAGAGTGTCTGATCGATTTTGGGCAGCAAGGCGGCAGCTTCTGTTTCAAGAAATGGCTGAAGAGCGTTCTTTGTAATAAAGGCTGCCACCTCGCTGTCCTCTTCATGAACTTTCGCCTCAAGATCGGGCCGGTGTTTTACAAGAATCCGGCCGATTTTCTCACGCAGTCCGGCGACCATGTCCTGGTCGACAGCAAAATCGGCCGGATCAATCAGAGGCTTACCCTGGTTAACCTTCTCTTTTATTCCTTTTGAGTTTACCCTTTGAGAAGAGATAGGAGCAAGCTTTTCCTTTAACTCAGACAGTGCTATTAAAATGTCTCGTTCAAGATCGAGCAAAGAAGCCAAATGGGGATAACTTTTCTTTGCCTCTTCAAAGGCGGCGAGTATTCGCCGCCCTGAG
>JBAQMN010000008.1:0-3408 GCA_049302895.1 Actinomycetota bacterium
CCTTTCTTTCTCCCAAAACAAGAACCTCGACACCCTTTTTTCGCAAATCATCCGCTTTTTTCGCGGAGATTCTTTTGGTGGTGGCGACCAACGTCGGAATTTCGGAAGCGGTCTCCACCACCTGAGCATTCAAACGAATCCGTCCCTCGCTGTCCACAATTACTCTGAGAGGATTCTTGGGCTCCTGTTCCTCTAATCGCACATCCAGCCGGGGATTATCTATAAGAATTGTCCCGATACCGACCATAATCGCATCATATTCATCCCTTAGTTTGTGAACCAATTCTCGTGACTCGTCTCCCGTAATCCAGCGCGAGTCGCCGACTTTGGTGGCGATTTTTCCGTCCAGACTCATGGCCACCTTAAGCAGAACAAACGGCTCCCCCGTGGCGATAAACTTGAGGTACGCCTCGTTTTGCTTTCGGATCACATCGCTCAGAACATTGTTTTCCACTTTTATACCCGCTTTTTTGAGCTGTTCCAGTCCCCGGCCGGAAACCTTCGGATTTGGGTCGATCAGCCCGGCGACCACTCTGGAAACACCGGCCGCCGTAATGGCTTCGGTGCAGGGCGGGGTCCGGCCGTATATCGGACAGGGTTCCAGCGTGACATAAAGAGTAGCCCCTCTTGCCCTATCTCCAGCAGAACTGAGGGCGTTTATTTCCGCATGGGGGCCAGCGACTTTTTCGTGGTACCCCTCTCCAACAACGTTGCCGTCTTTGACAAGAATCGCCCCGACAAGAGGATTGGGACTGGTCCTTCCTCTCCCCTTCTCCGCCAGCTCGATTGCCCTCTCCATAAACTGTTTATCTATTATACTTTTCTCAGCCGTGTTACTTCCCATCTCTAAGACCAAATTTCTGTGTGCGACTAAAGTCGCACCTACGGGTTTTGCCTCTTATTAAAAATGAAAATGCCAAGGGAGAAGCCTTGGCATGCTCGCCTCGCTCAACTGTAAGCGAGACTCCTTCACCTTCTCCCATCCAGACTTTAACTGTCGGCCCCGGACTCACACCGGATCCTGCCCCGCCAAATATCGGCCGGGCTCGCGGGCTTCCCCACAAAAAACCTGCGGGATTCACCGCCGATCGGGATTTTCACCCTGCCCCGAAGGCAATATTCTTTTGTAATAAAAATTATATCAGAGCAAACTTTGTGATGCAAATCTCTAGGGCCCTGCTGTGCTATACTCAGGAAGGTGATCTCTTTGAAGGTTTTGAAGCTCCACCCTTGGGACGTTACGCCCAGAGAGGCTATGGAAATCCAGAATCAGTTAAAGCCGAAGATGGTTTTGGGGAATGGGCCTGAGCTTGAAAACATCTCAAAGATCGCCGCAGCCGACGTCTCCTACGACAAGAGCACCAATACGGTTTATGCGGCAGTTATGGTATTCTCCTTCCCAGACCTAAGCCTCCTCGAAGAAAAACACGCATCCTCGGCGGCAACCTTTCCCTATGTACCCGGCCTGCTGGTTTTTCGCGAGGGACCCACTTTGATTAGAGCCTTTGAAGAGATCAGCCAGGAACCGGATGTAGTCATCTTTGACGGCCAGGGCATCGCCCACCCGAGAGGAATCGGTATCGCTACTCACATGGGCATTCTGCTTGACAAGCCGAGTATCGGCTGCGCCAAAACAGTCCTGGTCGGGGACTTCGAAGAGCCCGAAGAAACTGCCGGGTCATATACGCCATTGGTCAAGAACAGTGTTCAGCTCGGGGTGGCTCTACGGACGAAAGATCGCGTTGAACCGGTGTTTGTATCGGTGGGGCACAAGATTGATCTAACCACAGCTATTGATATCGTTCGGAAGTGTTCACGCGGCTACCGATTACCCGAGCCCATTCGCCAGGCCCACATCCTCTCGAACCGCCTCCGAGAAGAAAAAGGCAAAAAGAAAGACGAGGCTCCTATATCGTTTGAGTCGACCTAAAGGTCGACCTCTACAAAATCAAGGTCGACTGTACAATCTGGTTGATGATCGATTTGTAGAGGCGGACCTTTAGGTCCGCAAAATGGCATGAAGTCGACCTAAAGGTCGACTTCTACATTGGACGGACGGTCCAACGATGGGAAGAAGTTTGATACTATGAACCGGATTCATGGTGGCAATCGGATAGAAATAGCTAAACGCTATGGATATGAAAAAGAGACTCTAATTGATTTTAGTGCCTCTATTAATCCTCTGGGTCCTCCAGCGCCTCTTCTTGCCGCTCTCAAAGATGCTCTGAAAGAGATCGCCCACTACCCTGACCTCGAAGCTCGGGATCTGAGAGGAGCTTTGGCGGGGTACCTTCGGGTGGACGAGAATAACATTTTACTCGGCAATGGGTCGGTAGAAATCATTTTCCTTCTTGCGCAGCATTTTCGTCCCGCGGTTGCTCTCACTTTTGCCCCGACTTTTTGTGAATACGAAATAGCTGTGCAAGGGATAGGAGGGGAAACTATTTATTTCGAACTTAAAAAGGAGCAGGGATTCAATCCTGATATTGACGAGGTTTTTGACTGGCTTTATAAGGAAAATTATGGTGGGGCCGACACAGAGGTCGGCCCCTACCGGTCTAGAAATATTGTTTTTGTTTGTAACCCTAACAATCCGACCGGCGTTCTTTTATCTAAAAGGGATTTACTGAGCCTCATCGAAGAGGCAGCGGAGCAAAAGATGTTAGTGGTGGTCGACGAGGCCTTTATGGATTTTGTGGAGGAGAAGGGGAGTGTAACGCTGGTCACAGAGGCAGCAGAAAGGGACAATCTAATTGTTCTTGGTTCTTTGAGTAAGTTTTTTGCCTTAGCTGGCTTGCGTCTTGGCTACGCAGTGGCTAACTCTAAGTTAGCACAAGAATTAAGAATGAGGCAGACTCCCTGGAATATCAATATCCTCGCTCAACTGGCTGGAGAGACAGCCTTGCAGGATGAAGATTTCATAAGCCAGACTTTGCAGTATGTTAAGGAGAATCGAGAGTTCCTTTTTACTTCCTTAAAGGAAGTAAAAGGGCTTCATCCTTATCCGTCGGCAGCCAACTATTTACTGGTTGAAATTAAGCACCCAAATTGGGATTCATCGAGGTTGCAGGATAAGCTGGCCAGGCGGGGAATGATAATCCGCGATTGCAGCACTTTCAAAGGTTTAAACAACCGATTTTTTCGGGTTGCTGTCCGAAGCAAAAATGAAAATGAAGTACTAATTTCAGCATTGAAGCAGCTAATCTAAAGGTAAAGTAGAGGTTTATAATTCGATTTTGGGAAAAAGAAATTTTTTCCGCAGGTCACCTCGGGTAGCGGTGCCAGGCACCAAAGGTAAAACAAAGGTAAATAATTTGATCACCCCCACCCTCCTTCGCCAAGGCTTCGGCCTTCGCCGACCGTAGTCGGCTTCGTCCGACGAAGGTCGGAGGGTGTCCTCCCGTAGGT
>JBAQMN010000009.1:0-2279 GCA_049302895.1 Actinomycetota bacterium
TAATGCTGCCAAAGGCCGGGGTATTCGCCCATTACCAGGCGGATGTTGTGGCTCACAACATAGCTGCAGAAATTAAAGGCAGCCGGAGCAGAAAAGCGTTCGATGGTCGGGGATACTGCTTCGTCGAGATGGGATACGGCAAAGCAGGCTTTGACAGCGGCAACTTTTATACAGAGCCACAACCTACCGTTCGCCTCAGAAAACCTGGCAGATTATGGCACTGGGGCAAGATTTTGTTCGAGAAGTGGTGGCTCTGGCGCTGGTTTTAATAGATTACTGGGATCTCTTTTGGCCTGCTCTTTGACCTGTCAGGAAATAGGAGAGGGCGGAGGTCAGGTAGGCAAAGTACAGCATCACTTGCAGAAGAGACGGACTGGCGGTATAACCGATGAGAGATTTCAGGAAACTGCCGAAAACCCCTTTCTCGCTAATCAGGAAACCAATATTCCAGACGTGTTCGACCAGAGCCGGTAGAATTTTTGCTTCCTCGAACTCATGAATTCCGCGGGCGAGAAGACCGGCGGCAACCAGGATAAGCAGAATGCCTGTTATTCGGAAGAATGTGCGAAGATTCAGGTGGGTTGCTCCTGCGTAAATCAGATAGCCGAGCAAGACGGCGGCGGAGATTCCGAGAATTCCTCCGATGGCGGAGCCTGAGGGTGTAGCTGTTCTCGTTACTGAGAACATGAACAGCACCGTTTCTATTCCCTCACGCAAGACGACGACGAAAGCCAGGGAAAAAAGCGCGATGGCCGATCTTCGTTCCAATGCCTCCCCAAGTCTTTCTTCTAACTTTTTTCGAAGTCCTGGAGCATGTATCTTCATCCAGAAGATCATGTAGGTTAGAACAATGACGGCCAGGAACATGGCTGAACCCTCAAAGATCTCTTCGGCTCGACCTTCCAGGCTAAAGCCCACAGCGAATATCAAACCACCTGCCAGGAGACTTGTTATAAGAGCAGTAGCGAGGGCGATCCAGACGTATCTAAAAAGACTCAAATGTTCGGACTTTCTCAAGACGGCGAGGATTATCCCGATTATGAGGGCGATCTCGAAACCTTCTCTAAGCGTAATCAGAAACGCAGCGCTCATCGTTCCTCCTCGTAAATGAGATTTTTAGGCTAACCTAAATATATCATTTGTAGAGCAGATGTGTCAACTCAAATTACACATACGATATTTCTCTCCAAGAGGATAAAAGTTGGGTGGCATATGACGAGAGGAGTGGTATGATAAAGTTACTAGTTCCTTTTAAGGGGGTGACAAGATGGCTCAGGGTAAGACCATATTGATCTTGGGCGGGGGAGCAGGTGGGCTCGTTACGGCAAACCACCTTCGTCGGGAGTTGTCAAAAAATCACCAGGTTGTTCTGGTTGACCAAAAGCAGGTTCATGAGCTTGCCTTTTCCTTTCTCTGGCTCTTGACCGGTTTTAGAGATAAAACGAGGGTTGTAAAGGATCTCCAACCATTGAAAGAGAAGGGAATCGAGTTTGTTAACGTCAGAGTCAAAAACGTTATTCCGTCGCGCAAAACGGTGGAAACGGATAAGGGCGAGATGGGTTACGACTATCTGGTAGTCTCGCTTGGGGCTCAACTCGCTCCAGAAGCTGTTGGTGGTTTTTCTGAAAGCGCTCACAATCTCTACGATCTGAATGGCATCCTAAAACTGAAGGACGAGATTGAGCATTTTGAAGGTGGCAATGTCGTCGTCTTGATCTCAAGCATACCTTTCAAATGTCCAGCCGCTCCCTACGAAGCAGCCCTCCTTTTGGATTATCTTTTCCGCCAGAGAAATATTAGAGAAAAGGTTAATCTGGAAATCTTTACCCCGGAGCCGCAGCCGATGCCCACCGCCGGCCCTGCTCTGGGAAAAGCTTTGGAGCAAATGCTTGCCAGTCGCGGCATTGGCTTCAATCCAAATCTACCAGTAACCTCGATTGATTCAGCCCAAAAGGAAATTGTTTTTAAGGAAGGACAGAGGACGGCATTCGACCTCCTGATTGGAGTTCCACCTCATAAAGGTCCTCAGGCGGTCCAAAATTCAGGGCTGACAAATGAAACAGGGTGGATTCCGGTTGAAAGAGAAACACTCAAGGCCTCGGACGAGGACGTTTTCGCCATCGGTGACATAACTGCAATTCCGCTTCCGGGCAGGTACAAGCAGGACAAACCGCTAATGCTGCCAAAGGCCGGGGTATTCGCCCATTACCAGGCGGATGTTGTGGCTCACAACATAGCTGCAGAAATTAAAGGCAGCCGGAGCAGAAAAGCGTTCGATG
>JBAQMN010000010.1:0-10482 GCA_049302895.1 Actinomycetota bacterium
GACGAGGAGAGATCGTTCAAAAGCGACTCGAGGGCTCGCTTTCTTCTCGCATTAAACTTCTGGGCATAGTGGAGAGGCTGGGCGATCAAGTCATGCTGGAGGAAGCGGAGATAGTGGTGGCTGGGGGCCGTGGTCTGGGCGGGAAAGAGAATTTTGAGATGGTCAGAGATTTGGCAGAGGTTCTGGGGGGTGCCGTAGGGGCCAGCCGGGCGGTAGTTGATCAAGAATGGATTGGTTACTGCCACCAGGTGGGTC
This sequence comes from Actinomycetota bacterium, assembly GCA_049302895.1. Taxonomy (GTDB): domain Bacteria; phylum Actinomycetota; class JAHEXW01; order JAHEXW01; family JBAQMN01; genus JBAQMN01. Next base: position 256 of record JBAQMN010000010.1, read on the forward strand.
AGACTGGGAAAACGGTTTGCCCCAAGCTCTACATAGCCTGCGGAATTTCTGGAGCCATCCAGCATCTAGCGGGCATGCAGACGTCGGATATCATCGTGGCTGTAAATAAAGATCCGGATGCACCAATCTTCAAAGTTGCTCACTATGGAATTGTTGGGGATGTCTGTCAGGTTCTCCCGGCTTTGACGGCCGAGTTTAAAAAGATTATGGGAAAGACTGAAGTCTCGCCCGACCAGGTTTCGGCGGGGTAAGTCATGGGTAAGGTTGTTTTTGTTTTCCCCGGGCAGGGATCGCAGTACGTCGGTATGGCAAGAGAACTCCATGATTTGCACGAGGAAGCGGCTCACGTCTTCAGGGAAGCTAACCGAATTCTGGAGAGAGAAATTTCATCTCTGTGCTTCGACGGGCGGGAAGAAGATCTGAATCAAACTATCAACACCCAGCTAACTGTGTTTGTTGCCAATCATGCCTGTTTTAGAGTTCTCAAGGAAAAAGGGGTCAAACCTGATGTTTGTCTCGGCCACAGCCTGGGTGAGTATAATGCCCTTGTGACTGGCGGAGTGCTGGATTTTCCAGAAGCCCTTCTCCTAATTGAGAGGCGAGCCTCCCTGATGCAGGAGGAGGCGGAGCGGAAGCCTGGAAAGATGATGGCGGTTCTGGGGCTTCCCACTGAGACGGTCGAAAATAGTGTTCGGGCTTACCAGGGAGAGGGAATTGTATGTATTGCCAATTACAACTGCCCGGGTCAAGTGGTAGTCTCGGGCGAGGAGAAAATCTTAAACGAGATGATCTCGGACTTCGAGGAAGCAGGGGCGAAAAAGGTGGTTCCTTTGAAGGTTAACGGCGCCTTTCACTCTCCTCTAATGAAAGAGGCGGCGGTAACATTCCGCTGCGATTTGGGAAGAATCGAATTTAAAGATGCTAAAATACCTGTGGTACCGAATTTCACTGCCGAGTTAGAAGTGAACGGCGAAGAATTGAGAGAGGCCTTGAGCTGGCAGATGACCAGTCCTGTCAGATGGGAGCAGTCTGTGAGATCGGTTCTCAAAAGTTCGGTTGACACCTTTGTTGAGGTTGGTCCGGGCAGGGTGCTTTCTGGGCTGATTAAGCGCACCTATCCAGAAGCAAGAATTCTGAATGTCGAAGACGAACCAAGCTTAAAACAAACCCTTGCTGAGCTGGCATGATACTACCAATGGGGTCAGGCCTCGGCATAGGGTTTGACCTGCTTGAAAAATTTCTTATTTTAAAAATAAAAGCGCAGTTCAGAGCACATACTGAGGCCTGACCCCAGGGTTGGGGGTGAAATGAGTAGTTTAAAGGGTAAAGTGGCTATTGTTACAGGGGGAGCCCGCGGCATCGGCCGAGCCATCTGCCTCAAACTGGCTCAGATGGGTGCGGATATCGTTGTCAACGACGTTTCCGATAGTGAGAGCGCTCGGGATCTCTTGACGGAAATCGGCAAAGTCGGGTGCCGGGGAATATTTCTTGAAGCGGACATCTCCCGATCTGATCAGGCAAAAGATCTGGTCGAGAAGGCCGTACGTGGGATGGGCCGGGTTGACATCCTGGTTAACAACGCGGGTGTCACTCGGGACAATCTCATTCTGCGGATGACCGAGGAGGAATGGGATACCGTTCTGGCGGTTAACCTTAAAGGGTGTTTTAATTGCACTCAGGCGGTGTCAAGACACATGATCAAGCAGCGAAGCGGAGCAATAGTTAACATTTCATCTGTGGTCGGAATGGTCGGTAACGCAGGCCAGGTCAACTATTCGGCCTCAAAAGCTGGAGTGATCGGACTGACCAAGTCGGTCGCTAAAGAACTCGCCTCTCGAGGGGTCAGGGTGAATGCGGTTGCTCCCGGTTTTATTGACACAGAGATGACTCGCAAGCTTCCTCCAGATTACCAGGAGAAACTTAAAAGTATGATACCTCTGGGGTTTTTTGGCCAGACTGAAGACGTCGCCAAAGTGGTTGCCTTTCTCGCTTCTGATGAGGCAAGCTACATAACCGGGGAAGTAATAAAGGTTGACGGTGGCCTATTCACCTAAAAAGATACCAGATGCCAGAGGGCAGATACCAGTCGGGTTAGCTGACATCTGACATCTGAGATCTGACATCTGATGGGGGGAGGTGAGATTTTGGACCGCGATCAGGTATTTCAGGGTATCAAAGAGATCGTTGTGGAACAGTTAGCGGTGGCTGAAAGTGAGGCCAAGCTGGAAGCATCCTTTGTTGACGATCTGGGTGCCGACTCTCTTGACGTTGTTGAGCTTGTCATGGCAATGGAGGAGAAGTTCGGCTTAGAGATCTCCGATGAAGACGCTGAGAAGATCGCCACAATCGGGGACGCTGTAAGCTATATTGAAGAACACACGGAGAAATAATTTCAGGAGGTGAAGGTTGCAGCGAAGGGTTGTTGTTACCGGTCTCGGAGTGGTTTCCCCGATTGGTGCAGGGAAAGAGGCTTTTTGGAAATCTTTGATTGCCGGTATTTCGGGTGTCTCCACGATATCTTTTTTTGATGCTTCGGCTTATCCAACTCAGATCGCCGCGGAGGTCAAGGATTTTAATCCGACCGATTTTATCGAACCTAAAGAAAGCCGTCGGATGGACCGTTTCAGCCAGTTTGCGGTGGTTGCGGCGGGGATGGCTCTTAAGGATGCCGGTCTTTCAAAAGAATCTATTGATCCTGATCGAGCAGGCGTCGTCATAGGCTCAGGGATCGGTGGCCTGGCTACCTTAGAAGAGCAGCACAAGCTTCTTCTCAACCAGGGTCCACGGCGAGTCAGTCCCTTCCTGATCCCGATGATGATTTGCAACATGGCTGCCGGCCACGTCTCGATCTTCTACGGTTTAAAGGGACCTAATACCTGCGTTGTCACAGCTTGTGCCAGCGGAACTCATTCAATTGGAGACGCCTTTGAATTGATAAGGCGAGGATCGGCTGACGTTTGTGTGGCAGGAGGAGCCGAGGCAGCCATCACCCCTCTGTCGTTAGCTGGCTTTGCCGCAATGAAAGCCCTTTCCTCCCGGAACAGCGAACCTGCTAAAGCCAGTCGGCCCTTCGACAGCACGCGAGATGGCTTTGTCATTGGAGAGGGAGCTGGCATCGTAATCCTGGAGGATTTGGATAGCGCTCTGGCACGCGGGGCTCATATATATGCAGAAGTTTTGGGCTACGGCATGTCTGCGGATGCCTTTCATATCACCGCGCCTAACAAAGAGGGTGACGGAGCTGTCAGGGCAATGAAGGGTGCGCTTGCGGATGCCGATCTCGCCCCTGAGACCGTGGACTATATAAACGCTCACGGGACATCGACTCTATACAATGACAGAATAGAAAGCTTAGCGATAAAGAAGGTTTTTGGGCAGCACGCCTACAGGATGGCGGTAAGCTCTACCAAGTCCATGACGGGACATTTACTGGGTGCGGCCGGTGGACTGGAAGCAGTGGCCTCTGTTCTGGCTATTGACAGGGGCAGTATCCCTCCCACCATAAACTATGAATATCCGGATCCCGATTGCGATCTTAACTACACTCCAAATAAGACCGTGGAAAGGGAGATAAACACGGTTATGTCAAATTCCTTTGGATTCGGTGGCCAGAACGCCGTCCTCCTATTCAAAAAATATCAAGCTACTAGCAGATAGCTAATGGTGTATAGCGAATAGAAGAATCAAGAATGAAAAAGGAGTTCTCGACCAGCTCGAACAATATAGTGTTGTCGTTCCTCTATGGGAAACGGTCATATTCTTCGAGCGAACGCAGTGAGTCGAGAAGTCCTCGGGGAGTTCTCGACAAGTCTGCCTCGAGCGGAGTCGAGAGGCTCGAACAATATTGTTATTCTTCGAGCGAGCCCTTAGGTGTCATTCTGAAGGACCCTGAGTGAAACGAAGGGGACTGAAGAATCTCACTCAGGATAAACTTTGCGAGTCGAGAAGGTGCTATTAGGGGGTATTTTATGGAGTGGATCGAGGAGGCCGAGAAGGATCTTGGCACAATCTTTTCCAATAAAGATCTTCTAAGGCAGGCCCTGACGCACCGCTCATACATATATGAAAAAAATCTTCCTGAGATTCAGTCCAACGAGAAATTGGAATTCTTAGGCGATACCATTCTCGGTTTTATCATCACCAACCTTATCTATCATCGCTTTCCAGGGCTAAGCGAGGGCGATCTGTCAAAGCTTAGGGCCCGTCTGGTAAACACAGCGATGCTGGCGGAGATCGCCAGAGAGCTTCATTTGGGCAGATGGCTTCTCCTGGGCCTGGGGGAGGAGCAAAGTGGGGGGCGAGAAAAAACATCCCTCTTGGCCAACAGCGTTGAAGCTCTATTGGGGGCGATTTTTCTCGATCAAGGTTTAGAAGCGGCGCGCGAGTTCGTTTTGCATCTATTTGATAATCGAGTCAATGTTGAAGTTAGCAGGGAAGTATCACTGGATTTTAAAACGAGACTTCAAGAGCTCACCGCCAAGAAGTTTGGGGTGACCCCTTCCTATAGTATATCCCACGAAGAAGGACCTGATCATCGCAAAAAATTCTACGCTGAAGTGGCAGTTGGTAAGGCCGTTTACGGGCAGGGAAAGGGAACGAGTAAGAAAGAGGCTGAACAGGCCGCTGCACACGAAGCTCTCAAACTCCTTGAATAGCATTCTTATCTCTTCACATAGCCAAAAGATTGTTATACAATGTGAATTAAGCCACTTAATCACCTCGCCTTCTTACAAGAACCTGAGGAGATACTTTGGAACTTCGTAGCGACGTTATAAAAAAGGGTGTTTCGAGGGCTGGCCACCGAGCTCTTCTCAAGGCATTGGGTTTAACCGACGAAGAGATCGGCAGACCTTTAATAGGCATCGCTAACTCATTTAACGAGATCGTGCCGGGTCACATCCATCTGGGCTGGGTGTCGGAAGCCGTTAAGACTGGAGTTGAGTTGGCCGGGGGAACCCCTCTGGAGTTTTCTACCATCGGGGTTTGCGATGGGCTTACCATGAATCATCCCGGAATGAGATATTCTCTGCCCAGCCGAGAAGTGATAGCTGATTCTGTCGAGATCATGGCCCAGGCTCACGCTCTCGATGCACTGGTTATGGTCACTAACTGTGACAAGATTGTGCCTGGGATGCTCATGGCGGCGGTAAGGGTCAACATTCCAACCGTGATCGTCAGTGGCGGCCCCATGATGGCCGGTCATTTTAAGGGACAAGACGTTGATCTTATCACTGTTTTCGAAGCTGTTGGTAAGGTCGAGGCGGGCCAGATGTCTCAGGAAGAACTGGCTTCCCTGGAGGAAGTTGCCTGTCCGGGCTGCGGTTCTTGTTCTGGTCTTTTTACTGCTAATTCGTTGAATTGCCTGGCTGAGGCGATGGGTATCGCCATGCCGGGCAACGGCACGATTCCGGCGGTATACGCAGAGCGCACTCGCCTATCCAAGGGTGCGGGAATGGCTGTAATGGAGTTGCTCAGAAAGGACATACGACCTCGAGATATTATTACAAGAAAAGCTCTTGAGAACGCGATAACAGTGGACATGGCGTTAGGAGGCTCGACCAACACCATCTTACACATGGCTGCCCTGGCCAACGAGGCTGGCATAGACTTCGATCTCCAGTGGGTAAACGAGATAAACAAGCGCACCCCTAATCTGTGTCAGATAAGCCCGGCCGGGCCAGCCCACATGCAGGATCTCCACGAGGCGGGAGGGGTTTCGGCGGTGATGAATGAGCTGGCCAAGAAGAATCTACTTCATTTGGAAAATATGACGGTGACGGGGCGGAGCATTGGTGAGAACATCAAGAATAAACCGAATCTTAATCCCGAGGTAATTCGGCCAATTGATGATCCCTTTTTTGCAACAGGTGGATTAACGGTCCTCTGGGGCAATTTGGCTTCTGACGGAGCTCTCGTAAAACAGTCAGCGGTTCATCCCGAGATTCTAAAATTCCAGGGACGAGCTCGAGTTTTTGAGTCGGAGGAGGAAGCGACAAAAGCCATTTTCGGAGGGAAAATAGGCGAGGGCGACGTGGTAGTAATTCGTTACGAGGGGCCGCGAGGTGGACCCGGAATGCGCGAGATGTTAACGCCCACTTCTGCGCTGGTCGGCATGGGTTTAACCACGAAGGTGGCGCTTGTAACCGATGGTCGCTTCTCCGGTGGGACTCGAGGCTGTGCCATCGGACATGTTTCTCCGGAAGCAGCGGTCGGCGGGCTAATCGCCCTGATCAAAGAGGGAGACTTGATCGAGATAGACATCCCAGGTCAGAAACTCGAACTGAAGGTGGATGATGCTGAGATAGAGGAGCGAAGGAAAAAGTGGGCGGCTCCTCCTCCAAAGGTAAAGAGCGGTTACCTGGCTCTTTATGCTAAACTGGTCTCAAGTGCTATCAGGGGAGCAATCCTTGAGAAGTAGGAGCTGGGCAAGGTGCCCAGCCTACCATATTTCAGGTAGCCGAAGGTATCATGCCTGCCATATTTCAGGTAGCCGAGGCATCTTGCCTCGGCATGCAAAATGAGGTAGCCGAGGCATCTTGCCTCGGCTCCACGAGTCGAGAAGCGAGGAGTTCTCGACAAGCCTGTCTCGAGTCCATCGACAGGCTCAGGATAAACTTCGTCGAGAGACTCGAACAGTAAAGAAGGTGAACTGTGAAGACGACGGGTGCTGAAGCAGTAGTGAGAAGTTTGGAAAAAGAGGGTGTCGAGTATATTTTTGGCATACCGGGAGGCGTTCTAATTCCAATTCTTGACGTACTCTGCGAGTCCAAACAGATTAAGCACATCCTGTGCCGGCACGAGCAAGTAGCGGCGCACATCGCTGACGGCTACGCCAGGGCCACCGGAAGAGTCGGTGTCTGCATGGCCACCTCCGGCCCGGGAGCGACAAATCTGGTTACCGGCATTGCCAACGCTTATATGGATTCCATACCCATTGTTGCCATCACTGGGCAGGTGCCAAGCCCGGTTATCGGTACCGATGCTTTTCAGGAGGCAGACATAACCGGCATAACTCTACCTGTTGTCAAGCACAGCTATCTGGTCAGGGATCCTCGGGACCTTCCAGGAATTATCAAAGAAGCCTTTTATATTGCCTCGACGGGAAGGCCCGGCCCGGTTGTGATAGACATCCCTCGAGACGTCTCCCAGGGCGAACTCGACTATAAATACCTGGAAAAAGTGGATCTGCCTGGTTACAGACCGACAATCCGAGGGCACACCGAGCAGATTAAGGCAGCAGCCAGGACGATCCTCCAGTCCAAGCAGCCTATAATCTACGCCGGAGGAGGAGTAATACTTTCCAATGCTTCGGCAGAGTTAACCGAGTTTGCCCGGCTGACCCAGATACCTACGACAACGACTCTAATGGGCAAGGGGGCTTTTCCCGAGACCGATCCCTTGGCTCTCGGGATGCTTGGCATGCACGGCACCGCCTATGCCAACTACGCCATCACTGAGAGCGATCTCATCATCGCCGTTGGAGCTCGTTTCGATGACCGAGTTACCGGCAAATTAGCTACCTTTGCTCCTCGAGCTCAGATTATTCACATAGATATCGATCCGGCTGAGATCGGAAAGAACGTAGCGGTGGACATACCAATCGTTGGGGATGCCAGACAGATTCTAAGAAGTCTTATCGATAACCTGAAACCCGAGCTTAAGGGGAAGAAAAGGATACCATGGACGCTCTGGCACGAGCGCATTCTCAAACGGAAAAAGGAACATCCTCTGGCTTACGAGAAGGATGGAAAGCTTAAGCCCCAGTACATCATAGAGCAGATTTACGATTTAACTAAGGGTAAGGATGTCATCATAACTACAGGCGTCGGGCAGAATCAGATGTGGGCAGCCCAGTACTACAAGACCTCCAGGCCGCGAACTTTTCTCTCATCAGGGGGTTTGGGCACCATGGGCTTTGGAATGCCGGCTGCGATGGGGGCCCAGTTCGGGCGCCCCGAGGCTCTGGTCGTTGACATCGATGGAGACGGAAGTTTTCAGATGGTGGTGCAGGACCTGGCGACGGCCGTAGCCCATCGGCTTCCGATCAATATCTGTATTCTGAATAACATGTATCTGGGAATGGTTCGCCAGTGGCAGGAGCTCTTCTGGGAGTGCCGCTACACAGCGGTGGATCTGGGTCCAGGCATGCCCGATTTTGTCAAACTGGCCGAGGCCTATGGCGCTAAGGGTGTGAGGGTGAAAGAAGAAAAGGAGGTTCGTCCCGCTCTTAAGGAAGCATTTTCCTCGCCGGAAACGGTTGTAATTGAGTTCGTCATTGAGCGCGAGGAAGGGGTCTTCCCCATGGTTGCTCCGGGAGCAGACTTAACAAGCATGATTCACGAGCGGCCTAAGCGAGAAAAGAAGAGGGCTTGAGCCCGAGTAGCCGAGGCACCTTGCCTCGGAATTAAGGCACCTTGCCTCGGAATTAAGCAGAGAACAATCAAGCTCTGATCTCTGGGGAGGTAAAGATGAAACACACCGTCTCGGCATTGGTTGAGAACAAACCCGGTGTTCTGGTAAGAATCGCTGGTCTTTTTAGTCGGAGGGGATTTAACATCGAGAGCCTGGCGGTAGGCCCGACGGAGCGGCCCGATGTGTCTCGAATGACCATCGTGGTTGACGTGGCCGACCGTTCCCTCGAGCAGGTCACCAAACAGCTTCACAAACTGATCAATGTGATAAAGCTCTCCGATCTCAAGCCTGAAGAGGCGGTGGAGAGGGAGTTGGTTTTGATCAAAGTAAAAGCAACTCCTGAAAATCGGGCGGGGATTATTGAGATAGCCGACATCTTCCGGGCAAATATAATCGATGTGAGCCGTGAGGTCATGATTCTTGAGGCCACTGGTACTGAGGATAAGATCAAAGCTATCGAGGATTTGCTTAAACCCTATGGCATAAAAGAGCTGGCTCGTTCGGGAAGAATAGCTCTGACCCGAGGCAGTCGGGCCACCGAAACATAATCGGGCAGTCGACCTAAAGGTCGACCACTACGATAATGTAGAGGCGGACCTTTAGGTCCGCTGTCGTGGAGGTGAGCGATGGCAAAGATATACTACGAAAGAGACGCAAGTCTTGACCCTCTGATTGGCCGCAAAGTGGCCATTATCGGCTTCGGCAGTCAGGGCCGGGCCCACGCACTGAATCTTAACGATAGTGGTCTGGATGTGGTGGTGGGCTTGCGTCAGGAGGGAAAATCCTGGGGGGAGGCTCAAGAGGCCGGTCTCGAGGTAGCTCCCATCGCTGAAGCGGCTAAAACCTCTGATCTTGTTATGATGCTTATTCCCGACGAGCATCAGAAGAAGGTCTACTATGAGGATATTGATCAAAATTTAAAAGAGGGTAATGCTCTTCTATTTGCCCACGGCTTCAACATTCACTTTAAACAGATCGAGCCTCCCAAAAACATCGATGTACTGATGATTGCGCCTAAAGGGCCGGGCTACCTGGTTCGCCAGACCTATCAGGAGGATATAGGGGTTCCGGCGCTACTGGCTGTTCGCCAGGATTACACTGGAGAGGCGAGGGATAAAGGTCTGGCCTATGCTAAGGGTCTGGGAGCTACCCGCGCCGGGGTGATCGAGACAACCTTTAAAGAGGAAACCGAGACGGATCTCTTTGGCGAGCAGACGGTGCTCTGTGGCGGTGTGACCGAGCTCATCAAAGCGGGCTTCGACACGCTGGTGGAAGCGGGATATCAGCCTGAGATCGCTTACTTTGAGTGTCTCCACGAGCTTAAACTGATTGTGGATCTCATACACCAGCATGGAATGAGCGGCATGTGGACTTTCGTGAGCAACACGGCGGAGTATGGTGGACTAACAGTCAGGGAGCGCGTGATCGACCAGAGAGCGCGTTCTGAGATGAAGAAGATTCTGGCGGAGATTCAATCGGGAGAATTTGCCAAAAAGTGGATGGCCGAGAATGAGGCCGGCCGCCCTAACTTTGATGCGCTGGCCAAGAAGGAAGAAGAACTTTTGATAGAGAGGGTCGGTAGAGAGTTAAGGAAGATGATGCCTTGGCTCGCCAAATAAAGGCAACAAAGGCCAAAGTCGACCTAAAGGTCGACCTCTACAGCGATTCGCATATTTTTGTAGAGGCGGACCTTTAGGTCCGCGAACCCAAGATGTAGCGGCCGACCTTTAGGTCGGCTCCAGAACAAGTAACAACCCGGTAGGGGCGGACGCCCGCCTGCCGGACGGGCAGGTCTCTGTCCGCCCGCAGATGGGC
>JBAQMN010000011.1:0-3267 GCA_049302895.1 Actinomycetota bacterium
GGCCTTATTAGATCAGAGTTTAAGATATAGGTGCAGATCTTATTAAGACGCGTCTATCTCCATCACCTCCTGGAAAAGAAAAAAATTTTTCCTCTCACCATTCAAAATTTTTGGAAGATGGATTTTGATTGTTACCCCGCCCGAAGGTTTGCGGGGGCTTACGTGATAGATTTCACGTGAGCTGAGGACAAAAACACCTCAGCATGTTACTGACGGAGTAAAATTTCAGAGAACTTTACACTATTCTATTTAAATATCGATAAGCGATAGAATTTAGATTTTTGATATTTGGTTTTGTATGAGACCTTCTACTATCTTTCCTTGAGCGCTTCCTCTCTTTGTGTCGCTATATAGGCGTCTAAGTCCTTCCTCTGGACCCGCCAGCTGCCAGCCCCTGCGCCAACTCGAAAACCCAGCAGAAGTCTCCTCTTGAGCATGTCGTAGACCTGAGCCTCAGAAAACCGGAGGATTTCAGCGACTTCGGAGACGGTGAGCAGTTGAGTAGGTTCAGTCAGTTTTATCTTCTGTTCCTTTTTAGCCTTTTCTGCATACCTGTTCAAGTCTGTTTGGGAAATAAATTTGCGACGGCCGATTCGAGCGGTTGAAAGCTCGCCTTTTCTGACGAGCCGCCGCAGCGCGTTCTCGTCCATCTTAAGAGCCTGAGCCGCCTCTTGCATGCTTACAAACCCAGTTGTGCTCGGAGCCTGCCCCGAGGTCTCCGCCTCATGACGCTCTTCCAGCTCTTTGATCAGACTACGCAGATCATCCTTCTTTCTTATCTCTGTCAAAATGTCTCACCTCCTTTCGGCTAACCAAAGTAACTATATTATGCTATCTTTTGAAGATTTCCGCCAGACTTTTTTTAACTTTTTTAGGCGGTTCTATTCTGAACAGATTAGCTGCAATCTGCCCAATTCCTCCACCAAAATCGGTTTCTGTGAAAATATTTAAATCACCCTTGTGTATTAAGCGCTCAAGATTTGAATCCTCTTTTATCACGCCGACCAATGGCATGTCAAGAAAATGGGCGATCTCTTTTGGGCTCAAGGAATAATTATTATACCGATTGATCACCAGAGCCCTGCCGGTTGCCTTATCCACGGCGTCTTTTTGCGCTTCCAGCCTGGCAATGCTCCCGTAGTGTGCAGGTGTGACAAAAAGGACTGTCGTTGACATGTCGACTGCCTCAAGAGTTATGGGGGACTGATTACACGGCAGATCAAGGATGATGATCTCAAAGAGACGCCGCGCCTGATCGATGAGATCAACAATATCTCCGCAGCTAACCTTCTCTGCCTGATCTAAAGTTGGCGGAGGCTGGATCACGGCAAAATGGGACTGCTCAGTCTTGGTCAGAGAGTCGATCAGGCCTTGGCGGCGGTCAAGAGGACTGTCAACAAAGCGTCCGATGTGAGGAATCTTGGGCAGTTTGAGATATATGGAGAGATCACTGGGCCCCTCGGAGAAGTTAAGATCGATCAAAAGAGTTTTGAAATTTTTGAGGTAGTGAGCCAGGTTTGTTGCGATAATAGTACGCCCTGATCCTCCCTTTGTTCCCCAGATCGAAACAACCTCCTGGGCAACAACTCTCGGAGCGCTCGTTTGTTCTTCGCCCCTCGCCCTTTCCTTCGTAGGCGTACCCACCTTCAGCGGGCGGTCTTCGTCTCTTAATTTTATTTCTTTCTCCATCGGCCCGTAAACAACCCTATTGATCTCGTCTTCCAGATCTGCCTTTTGAAAAGGCTTCTGGAGAAAGCCATCGGCATGCCAGTCCTTTGCGCTTCTCGAAGGCTGTCTTTCACCAGCCAAAATTACCGTCGCTCCCGTCTTCTTTTTGAGCCAGCGCACAAAATCAGAGGCACCTCGTATGTCCATATCAACCACAACAACTTCAGGCTTTGTCTCCTCCACCAGAGCAGATGCTGCAAGAATGGAAGCACAATTTGTAACCTGAAACTGGCTACCGAGTTCCCTGGCAACCTTGAAAGTATTCTCTTCAGTATCAACAACAATTACCCTCAATTTACTCTCCTTCTCTCGTCTTTTTCTTTCCAGACGGGCGGACAGAGACGTCCGCCCCTACAAGTTTTTCTTCTTGGTTCCGAGGCAAGGTGCCTCGGCTACCGGTTCCTTGGTTCCGAGGCAAGGTGCCTCGGCTACTCCGAACTCTGAACTCATTAGGGTTTCTCCTCCATAGTCATGGTTGAGCCCCCTTTAACAGTGAATATACCTGGTGATGTTTCTAATTTCGGTAGAAGTCCGGCAAAAAAGACAGGCACATCGTATGAGACGTTGACGGTGATCGATGCACCTGGACTGCCTCCATCAGGCGTCAAGACCTGAGCTTTTACCCGCGCTCCCTGCTTCCAACCAGGAAGGATGCCGCGGGCAAAATTGTATACGGCTGACTCCGCTTGACTGGTGGGTTCTTCTGATATTACTGCCTGCCTGGCCGCCTCGAAGGAGGCCGCCTGGACCGCATTTCTGGCATTGAATATCAGACCAAACTGTATAATAGCTGCAAAGATCAGCAAAAGCAAAGGAAACCAGACAATGTTCTCTACCGTCGCGCTCCCTCTTTCATCTCTCATTTTTTACGATCCTCGATTCCCATTCACGATTCACGATTTACGATTCACGATACTGTGATGCCCACATATCCCACCACTGCAGTGGTATCTTTGGAGCGCTCCGCGCTCGTCATGTACTTGACCAGTTGAGCTTTCGTTGCGCCCATTGCCTTTACGGCGTAGAGCATCATCGCCACAGCACCCGGACCGCACATAGAGATGTCGTTTTTCTCACACACGTCGAAGAGCTTCTCAGGATCCATCTCAAGAATGGCATCAATAGCTATTTTGTCCTTTTTTTCAGCCACTTCCTGAGGCTCGTAGTGAGTTAGATCGGAGGTGGCAACTATTAGTGTTTTTTGATTGTTTTTCTTAAGAACCTCTGCCATGGCTTCCCCGTCCTTCTTGCACTGTTTCAGGCTATTCTCGTAAAGACCAATGGGCACAATTTTGAACTTGCTTGCCTTGAAATACTGGATGAAGGGAAGCTGAACCTCAATGGCGTGCTCACTCATGTGGGCTTGGTAATCTTTTTTAAGAAATGAAGTGGCCGACAGAATTTTCTCGGCTAAACTCGCATCTACCTCCACATCCCAGAAAGGCGTCTGCCAGAGCCCGTCACTCATTACAGAATAGGGCTCACCAAAGCCGGTGTGATTGGGTCCAATAATAATAAACGAGTCCGGAAGAACCACAC
>JBAQMN010000012.1:0-4881 GCA_049302895.1 Actinomycetota bacterium
GTGGTTGGTGGGCACACCGTTGAAGACCAGGAACCAAAATACGGGCTTTCTGTAACAGGCATAATCGATCCTAAGAAGGTAATCACGGTGGCCGCCGCGAAGCCGGGAGATGTGCTTGTTTTGACTAAGCCCCTCGGCGTGGGAATCCTATCTACGGCACTGAGGGCCGCACGTATTTCCGAAGAGGACATGGCGGAAGCGATTGATGGAATGAGGCATCTGAACGACATGGCCTCTGGGGCCATGATCGAGGTGGGAGTCAGAGCCTGCACCGATATCACTGGTTTTGGACTCCTGGGCCATCTCTACACCATGGCCTCGCAGAGTGGGGTCTCGGTAGTGGTCAAGGCAGAGTCGGTTCCAGTCTGGCCACAGGTTCGCGAACTCGCCAGAAGAGGTCTGGTCACTGGCGGAGCAGGGAAAAACAGAGACTACCTTAAGAATAAGGTGTCTTTTGAGCCGGGCGTCGATGGGATAGCTCAGGATATTCTGTTTGACCCGCAAACATCAGGCGGACTTCTGATTTCTGTTAGCGAAGCGCGAGTCGACGAGCTTGTACGATTACTGAGAGAGGCAAAAACGGAAGCCGCCTCAATCATCGGTGAGATTGTGGAAGACAAGGCTGGCACGATTCGAGTTACATAGGCTCTTTTAAGAAGCTGGCGTGGTCACACCTGCCCGCCGTAGGCAGGCTTGCGTGCAGGAGCTGTTTGAATTACTATTATCTCAAGTGAGGTATATTGGCTAACAAAAAAGAGCTCTTGCGCCAGCTTCCCTCCGTCGACGAGGTACTGAAGACGCCAGAAGTTAAGAATCTGTGCGAGATTTATCCTCGCATTCTGGTGGTTGAGGCCATTAGGCAGGAACTTGACGATATCCGGACGGCTTTCTCTTCTGGTAGTGAAACCTCTCTTAAAACCTCATTTGATCTTCCTGTTCTAATCTCAAAAGTAAAGAGGGATGTGGAAGAAGCCTCGGCTCCCAGTCTGAAGCGGGTCATCAATGCCACCGGGGTGGTTGTTCACACCAATCTCGGGCGCTCCATTCTTTCTAAAAAGGCTATCGATGCCATAGTGGTCATCGCCAGCGGTTACTCCAACCTTGAATTTGACGTCAAAAGTGGGGAACGCGGTTCGCGTCATGTGCACGTCTCCTCCTTACTTTGCAAGCTCACGGGTGCCGAAGCGGCAATGGCTGTGAACAACAACGCATCGGCAGTCCTTCTCGCTCTGAGCACTCTGGCGGCGGGCAGAGGAGCGATCGTCTCGCGCGGGCAGTTGGTCGAGATCGGCGGCTCTTTCAGAATCCCCGATGTCATGCGCCAGAGCGGCGCCATTCTTAAAGAAGTCGGAACAACAAACAAAACGTACATCTCGGATTTTCGCGATGCCATAACGGAGAACACTGCTCTTCTGATGCGTGTTCACCCCAGCAATTTTAGGGTGGTTGGGTTCTCAAAGGAAGTAAGTCTCGAGGAGCTGGTCTCCCTGGGACGTGAATTCAACCTCCCCGTCCTCGACGACCTCGGAAGCGGTGTTCTGGTTGATCTTTCTCCCTATAGTCTTCCAGAGGAACCAACGGCTCAGAGCAGTATCAAAGCCGGGGCTGATGTGGTAACTTTTAGCGGGGATAAGCTTCTGGGCGGACCCCAGGCGGGACTGATTCTGGGCAAGAAAAAATACGTCTCTTTGATGGAGAAACATCCCTTAGCCCGGGCGATCAGAGTCGACAAGTTCACTCTGGCTGCACTGGAGGCAACCCTCAGCCTTTATCTCGAAGAGGAAAAGGCTCTTCAAGAAATCCCCACTCTTCACATGCTAACGATGTCCCAGTCTGAACTGAAGAAGACCGCAGACAGGCTTGCTAGGGAGATCAGAACTGCCGTCGGCCAGCGAATGATTATAGATAGCGAGACGGATGTGTCCAAAGCGGGTGGGGGCTCTCTCCCCCTGGCTGAGCTTCCGACCGCCGTTGTCAGCATTAAACCTCTCCATATGACGGTGAATGAGCTTGAGCAACGGCTCCGAAGCGGCAAACCTCCTATTCTTGCCCGAATCAAAGAGGATAAGCTGCTCTTGGATGTGCGGACAATTCAAGAGAGTGAAGACGAAGCGATTATCGCCTCTCTAAAACAACTCAGTTCCGGAAAATCCTAAAATTGGATTGCCACGCTCACCTGCGGCTCGCTCGCAATGACATCACGAATTACACTTTACGAATTACGTTTTGTGGGAATAGAAAATGATAATTGGTACTGCTGGTCACATCGATCATGGAAAAACCGTTCTCATCAAGGCCCTAACCGGCGTGGATACCGACCGCCTCAAGGAAGAGAAAAAGCGGGGCATATCCATCGAACTGGGTTTTGCAGAGTTTAAACTTCCCAGTGGCCGCGTAGCTGGTGTGGTCGACGTCCCCGGCCACGAACACTTTGTCAAAAATATGCTCGCTGGAGCGACTGGTTTCGACATGGTTCTCATGGTGGTGGCGGCGGATGATGGCGTCATGCCCCAGACAAAAGAGCACCTGGCCATCGTTAATCTTCTCGGGGTCAAGAAGGGCATCGTTGCTCTAACCAAGGCAGATCTTGTTGATAATGACATGCTTGCCCTTGTCGAGGAGGAAGTTCGGGAGACCTTGAAGGGGACTGCTCTTGAGAATGCACCTGTTATTCCGGTTTCAGCTTTAACGGGCAGCGGCATCGATGTTCTGCTAAAAGCCATCGACAAAGTGGCAGAGACGGTTCGAGAAAAAGAGAGAAAAGAGCCCTTCCGTCTGCCCATCGACCGCGTTTTTACTCTCAAAGGCGTGGGTACCGTAATCACCGGGACCCTTTGGTCGGGAGAGCTGAGGGAGGGAGACAACGCTACCATTTTACCTCCAAACATTGGCACTCGGATAAGGAGCGTCCAGGTTCACGGGAAAACGGTAAAAATGGCTTCGGCCGGGCAACGAGTGGCTGTTAATCTGCCCGGAGTAAGCCGGGGAAGAATTGCCCGCGGAGATGTGCTTCTGGCAGAGGGCACCCTTTTTCCCACCTACATGGTAGATGCCTATTTTCAACTGCTGTCCGAATCTTCTCGAAAGTTAAAGAATTGGACTCGCGTCCGGGTTCATCACGGCACTCAAGAGGTTTTGAGCCGCCTGGTTCTTCTTGATAAGGAAGACTTGACGCCAGGTGAGAGGGCATTTGTTCAATTTCGTCTTGAGAAGCCACTGGTGGCGAAGGGAAAGGACCATTTTATCGTTAGAAGCTACTCGCCCATGACAACCATCGGCGGAGGAGAAATTCTCGATACACATCCTCGAAAACACAAACGGTTTGATGAAGAGGTCCTGAATAATCTCAAGATTTTGCGGAAGCACGATCCTCTAAGTGTGATCAATCTTATTCTCAGCGAAGAGAGGCTGATCCTGTCCAAAGACGACATCGTGAGAAGGTCTGAGCTGACGCCGGAGGAGGTAAGTCAGGCTCTCAAGTCTTTGAAAGAAGAGGGGAAGGTTCATGTGCTCACAGTGAGTGGAGAAGAGCATTTCGTTTCCATCCCGGTCTACCAGGCTTTTCAGGAATCGGTCATCTCCTTCTTAGAAAATCACCACCGAGCTCATCCCCTTGAGACGGGGGTCTCTAAAGAGCGTCTGAGGGCCTCGACTATAGGATGGCTTGCTCCGAAAGCGGCTGAGGCTCTTCTTAGAGATCTGAACTCCCAAAAATTGTTAGTGATCGAGGAAGATCTGGTCAGAAGCTCAGAGGTGTCCAGGACTACATCGGCTCGGGAAGAGTTGCGCGGCGAGATCGAAAAAGTGCTTTTGGAAAACAAGTTTATGCCTCCCTCTCCAACGGAGCTTCGCAGTCGAATGGGCTTGGGCCCTCAAGAGATGGGAGCGCTGCTCTCCTCTCTGAAGAAAGAAGCTAAGGTGGTGGCGGTCAAGCCCGATCTCTATTTTCATAAGAAAGCTCTGGAGGAAGCACAGGCAAAGATTCAGGATTTCTTGAAAGATGGAGGAAAGATGACGGTTTCGGAATTCAAGGATCTGGTGGGGACTACTCGCAAATACGCTGTTCCCCTGGTAGAATACTTTGATAGACAAAAGCTCACTAAACGAGAAGGAGATTATAGGGTTCTCGTTTAGTAACCGTCGGATGACAGATGTCAGATGAGGATAAGTTCTCGACAAGCTCGGTTCTCGACAGGCTCGAACAATAAGAAAAAGTTCCTCCCCCTGGAGGGGGAGGATAGAGGTGGGGGTGGTAAGAGATAATGGGAGCACCCTCCCCCAGCCCCTCCCTTCAAGGGAGGGGAATGTCTTCTGTAATTTTTAATTTTGAGTTTTAAATTTTGATTTAGCTCGCATCTAACTTCAGATTTGTCGGTTTGTGTTTTGATATTTGGTATTTGATTTGTTGTCATCCGTCGTCTGACATCTGACTTCTGACATCCGACAAGTATGTGGGGGTGGATTAGTTCCTGGTGGGCTATCCGGACTTCAAATCCGTGAAGGGGCACTAACACTGTCCTTGGTGGGTTCGATTCCCACACGCCCCCGCCAGCCCCGACTAGTCGGGGCAACAAACAACTAACAACAGACAACTCACAACCAAAACCATAAACCAAAAAAGAAATGACAAGGGTAGGTTTCAGTGGTTAGCATTAACCTCTCTGGTCTCGGTTTTTGTTTTGTGGTTGTCAGTGGTTAGTTGTTAGTTGTAAGTTCACGAAGTGGCCACACGCCCCATGTTCACGATATTTTCACATCTCTTCTATGGATTGTGATTTCAAATTCTTGTAAAATAGGAAAGGTGAATACATATGAGGAAAGGTAATACACATGACTAATGAAGCTGGACGCCGAATTCTTTTTGGTTTAGGTTATGTTTTT
>JBAQMN010000013.1:0-2447 GCA_049302895.1 Actinomycetota bacterium
TTTGACGGACAAAGAGGTAGACTCTATTGAGCAAGAACTGAAAGACGGTAAGCTCCATCCTGCAGACACAAAGAGACGCCTTGGGCGGGAAATTGTTACTTTTTACTACGGTGAACAGGCAGCAAAAGGCGCCGAGGAAGTGTTCGATGCCAAGTTCAAGCGACACGCAACTATAGAAACGAAAACACTTGTTGCTCCGGAAATTATGGTGCCGAAGCATGTGTTCAAAGATGGCAAGGTGTGGGTGGTAAAGCTCTTAAGGCAGGTAAACTTCGCCAAGACTAACTCGGAAGCGAGAAGGCTTATAGAGCAAGGAGCGGTGAAGTTGAATGATAACTTAATAAAGTCACCTGATGAAGATATTAAGGTCAAAGAGGGTGATCTTCTCCAGGTTGGCAAACGAAAAATCGCCCGCCTCAAACCAGAATATTGATTACCGGCGCCTGTTTCGGCTTTTATGACACTCTTTAAAGCGCGCTGGCCAGGAATTTTGATATGGTTTTTAGTCGGCCTCTTGGTTGGGACAACCGCAACGGCGCTTGCTGTCGCCTATCTGTTTTTGAATCCGAGAATGAGGGGTATTCCTAAGCAGATGGTTGTGAGTGGGGAAGGTTACACGGTTATCGTTAGCCAAAACACCGCCCGCATCAAGCACCCGCCAATCCTGTGGGAATCACGCACTAAAGTAAAAGCAGTCGCTTTGACCTTTGACGACGGACCGGATCCGAATTACACGCCACGGATTCTGGATATTTTAAAAGAGAAGAATGTCCGAGCGACTTTCTTTCTGGTTGGACGTGAAGTCGAACAGCATCCAGATATTGTTGAGCGAGAGATCAGCGAAGGTCACGAGCTTGAGAACCACAGCTATTCTCATCCTGAGCTTGAGGTTGAAACCGATGCTCAAATTCAGAACGAGATTGTCAAAGGCGGAGAAGCTATTGAAAAGATGACGGGCAAGAAGCCCAAATACTTTCGCCCACCTAAGGGTCTGGTCGGCGGGGAAGTATTCACAATTGCAAATGCCAACGGTTACCAGGTAATTCTGTGGGGCATTACCATCGAACACTCGGCTTCCAAGACTCCTCCCGAGGAGGCTAACCGTGTTCTAAAAGCCATCGAACCGGGCATGATCATATTGGCTCACGATGGCCGTCTCAACAGGATCAAGACGGTGGAAGCACTGCCGATCATCATCGATGGACTAAGAGCAAAGGGATACAAGTTCCTGACCCTTTCTGCGCTTTTAAGATTAGATAAACCAGCTGGTCGAGGCGTCAGACTTAAAGAAACCCGTTCATTGAGAAAACAAGGCAAAGCCAAATAAAATATTTGTTGAATTTGTTTGACAACGCTTGACAGCGGTGCTATGATTTGATTATGGGAAAAAAGGAAGGTTTTTTCCAAGGAGACAATGTGACGATTACCAGGAAATATACTGAAAGATTGTCATTTGAAAATCGAAGACTGGAGGCGATGTAATCTGCGTGGTACTTGCTAATTTCTAAATAGCAAGGGCGTGTAGATTATTCTTGCTGCCAGACTTTCTTCGGCGGCAATTTTGTTTTTGCCGCGGGGTGTTCTTTGAAAACTAAATAGTGTGCCTGAGACATATAGCTCAAACTTTCTTCGGAGAGTTTGATCCTGGCTCAGAACAAACGCTGGCGGCGTGCCTAACACATGCAAGTCGTGCGGCCAAGTCTCCATGACTTTGCTTCGGCAGAGGATTGGAGGCATCTGGTAGCGGCGAACGGGTGAGTAATGCATAGGTAATCTGCCCCGAGGGGCGGGATAACTTGTGGAAACACGGGCTAATACCGCATAATTTTGGTTAGGGCATCCTGATCAAAAAAAGGAGTAATCCGCTTCGGGATGAGCCTCTGTCTTATTAGCTAGTTGGTGGGGTAATGGCTCACCAAGGCTATGATGGGTAGCTGGCCTGAGAGGGTGGTCAGCCACACTGGGACTGAGACACGGCCCAGACTCCTACGGGAGGCAGCAGTGAGGAATATTCCGCAATGGGCGAAAGCCTGACGGAGCAACGCCGCGTGGAGGATGAATGCCTTCGGGTTGTAAACTCCTTTCGGCAGAGACGAAGTCCCCGATTTATCGGGGGTGACGGTATCTGCAAAAGAAGCCCCGGCCAACTACGTGCCAGCAGCCGCGGTAATACGTAGGGGGCGAGCGTTGTTCGGAATTACTGGGCGTAAAGAGCACGTAGGCGGTAAGTCAAGTCGAGTGTGAAAGCCTTGGGCTCAACCCAAGGATTGCATTCGAAACTAACTTACTAGAGTATAGTAGAGGGAAGTGGAATTCCCGGTGTAGCGGTGAAATGCGCAGATATTGGGAAGAACACCAGTGGCGAAGGCGGCTTCCTGGACTACGACTGACGCTGAGGTGCGAAAGCTAGGGGAGCGAACAGGATTAGATACCCTGGTAGTCCTAGC
>JBAQMN010000014.1:0-2560 GCA_049302895.1 Actinomycetota bacterium
TTCAAACCCACAAACAAATAGGCTTAATTTATCTCGATGTTAGCTCCGGAAGCAAGATCCAGGAGACCTTCGGTTATCGAACCATCGAGCAGGTTATCAACAAAATGGGCCAAACCCTCTCCAAGCTCAAAGGCCAAAGCTTTCGAGAAAATGACACGGTAGCTGCCGTGATGAAAAGCGGAAATGACTTCGTTATCCTACTCTCCCCTCCACGCGAAAAAAACATTATTGAAATGAAAGACTTGCTTATGATCAGAAGCCGAATTCTAAAAACCGTAAGAGAATCAATAACTGGCACTATGGACCCATCCCTTGCCAAAAGATTCCACCTCCGCGCCGGAGCCGCCGTTATCGAGAATGAACCCAACATCCGGGTCGAACACTTAGTCTACGATGCTCTGGAGGCAGCCAAAGAATCCGCCCGCTTGAAGGAACTGGAGTACAAAAAGAAGGATATGGAGAAACTAAGACTGGTGCTGGAACGTGGCGAAATCACCACCGTTTTTCAACCGATCGTAGATCTTTCCACTTTTAAGATCATAGCCTACGAAGCCTTCAGCCGGGGGCCCAATGGTTTCCTGGAAAACCCCGAAACGCTTTTTAAACTGGCTGCCGAGGGTGACTTTGTCTGGAAACTGGACCGCGTCTGCCGGGACAAAGCCTTTCTAGCCGCCAGAGATATGAAAGCCGACCTCCTGTTTTTAAATATCAACCCCCACGCCATCGGTGACCCAGAATTTAAGGAGATTTCTAAATCGGTATATCTTAAACACAGCGGTCTAACTATAGACCGGATTGTCTTTGATCTAAGCGAGCAAGCGATGGTTCAGGATTTCGACCTCTTCAACATGATCCTAAACTACTTCAAGACCCTGGGTTTTAAAATTTCTATCGACGACGCCGGGAGCGGATTTTACGCTGGCCTGGAGTTAATCGCCCGATCGAAGCCGGATTTTGTCAAAATCGATTCGTCTCTGATTCGAGGCATTGAAAAAGATAAAGTAAAACAGTCATTAATATCGACGATAATTAATTTTGCCTCGATGGCGAAGGCAACCGTTGGAGCCGAGGGTATCGAAACAGTTGCTGAGCTCGAGACTCTCAAAGAGCTCGGGGTAAAGATTGGGCAAGGGTATCTGTTCGCCAAACCCGCCTTTCCCTTCCCCTCCATCAAAAAACCCTCTCTGCATAGCTAGCTCATTTGACTCGCTCCCCCAAGGCGGCTCGCTCGAAGAATATACTCTTTAAAGTGACTCTTTCGAAAATTTAGGAAAATACTTGCAATTCTAATCATTTGTCTTGTAGAATCTACGTGATGTTATGTAAAAGTTACAGGAACGGGGTTTGCCGAAGGGAACTGAATGGAGGTCTGCCTGTGAGTGTAAGTGGATAGGAGTTAGTGGTGTCGCTGAACTGGTTTCTCCTCCAGTATCAGCAAAGAAAGAAAAATCCTCTTCAAGTTCTCTCTGAGAACGTAGATAATTCTCTCCGTAAAATCCCCAGAATCTCTTCACAAAATAGTATTAAGAAAGCCTTTGTATCTGTCGATACAATCTACAGTAAATTATACAGAGTACGATGCAAATCTTACACAATCGGTCGAAATAGCAGGAGTTCGTTATGGCTCTGAACTGGCTTTTGCCTCAGTACCAGCAGAACCTCCTGAGAGTTCTCTTCGAGAACCCCTCAACCCCTCTCCATATAAGCGAGCTTGCCCGCCGGGCAAGGATAGATTCCGGAAACGCCCAGCGATATCTCAAAGAATTTGCCCGGCACGATTTGGTCAAGCTCAACAAGACCTCCAAAATGACTTTTGTCTCTCCCAATTTTTCTAATCCAGAGATAGCCAAAATATTTGAGTTCTTTGAAGTGGACCGGTGTCAATCTTTTCTCAAGACGAATCAGACTTACTGCCAGATTCTCTCCGCTCTAACCAATGCCCTCGTTTCCACCATAGACAGCATTCAAATGGTGGCCCTTTTCGGGTCATGTACCCAGATAGACAGGACGGGAAAGCCGGTTTTTGGTTCCAGTATCGATCTGGCTATCGTCGTAACCAACGGTTTCAATTCGAACCACCTCAAGAAACGGGTTGAAAAGATTATCAGAGAGCACGGCCTGCCTCTGAATATCAGTCCCTCAATAATTAAAACCAAAGATTTTGAGGCGGAATGGAAGAATTGCAGTACCTTCTGCTGCGATCTCTGGCGAGAGAGAATCATTCTTTACGGGGAATGGTACTTATGGAATCAGGTAGCAAGGCAAGGAGTACCAAAATAAAGCCAAAGTGTCTGGGGGTGGTGTAAGTGGGGAATAATAAAATAGGTGGAATGAAATGAACGGGAGCCTGGCAAAAATGAAGCGAGGTTTATTACTTAGGATCGTAAGTTGGGCCATGATAGTAACAGTCACGGCGGCTGCCATCATCTTCTCAGCGCCGCTTCCCGCGTTCGCGATCAGCCCGCCGTTCCCCAGTCCGCTCTACCTTCGTATAACGCCATCCACTATAATTGGTGCCACCAGCTGGCAGCTGTCCGACACCGCGGGTACCGTAGAGAAC
>JBAQMN010000015.1:0-2062 GCA_049302895.1 Actinomycetota bacterium
AAACTCCGCAAATCCTTTTTTCAGGTCCGATTATACAGCACAGAAATACCCGTTGACAAGGATAAGTGCTTAGAAAACAGAGGATAAAATCAGTTGCCAGTGTCTACTATGTCATGAACCAGCGCAAGCGTTGACGTAGAAGCAGAACCCTGATATGCTTTTTCTTGAGATTGTTACAACCCTCTTAGACTTGTATTTGTCTTCACCTGGTCTCATCCGGAGGTTTTATGGGGCGATACAGTAAGTTGGCTGTAGCACTAATGGTGCCAATTCTGTTGGCGGTGTTTTTTACAGCAGGTTGTATTAGTAAGTCGCTCTCTGGAACTAAGCCTGTTGGTTCGGCCTCAAAGAAAGAGAGTAAGTCTCCGAGAAATATAGATATTAAAAAGTGGCGAGAACGCCTGCCTATAGAAATTATCTCTATTTATCCTAATCAAGCTAAATTTGCCCGAATTTATGGTAAAGTTGAAAATAGGAGTGATCAGGAGCTCGAGCTGGTAAGAATCAGTGCCTTGGGTGAAAAGAAAAAACAGATTGGTGTTGTGACGGTTGAGAGTCTAAAGCCCCGCGAAGCCAGAACCTTCGAGATACAGACGGCTGTTCCTCTCAGTGAGATCGAAAATCCTTCGGTCACAGTTAGTGATATATCGATAGAAGGCAAACCGTAGATGATTCAGTGCCAACACCCGCGATCATCCACTGCCTCTCATTGTGGAGTACCTATCACAGGCCTAAAGAGCAGTTTTCCTTGAAGGTTATTTATATGTCAGCTATAATTAAGCATAGTAAATAAACAATTCAGGATCCCAAGGGTGATTAAAGCATGAATGAGAAGTGGCTTTCAGTGCTATTCAGGAGTATAATTGCCATCCTCTTAATTTCCATTCTCGTTTCTGGGTGGCTCGTTGTAAGGGCTGTGCTTCAAAAGCCAACCGTTCCAAGAACAGCTGCCGAACGAGCGATTATGGACGGAGAGGCGGCTGTAAAAGCCGACCCGAGGAGTGTCAACGCTCGCCTCAGTCTGGCTGCTGCGTATGCAGGAACTGGACGCTACGGAGATGCCGCCAAGATCCTAAATATAGCAATTAAGTTGGCTCCCAAGAATGTGAAAGCCCACTACATGTTAGGTGTTGTGTACAAGGATCAGGGTCAGCTCGACAAAGCCATTGCCTCCTTCAAGAAGGCGGTAGGACTCGAAGGAGAGTTTGGTGACGTCTATAACGATATCTACTTTGAGCTTGGCAAAACGTATGAACAAAAGGGGGACTATAAAAGCGCCATAGATGCGTTTTTGAAAGCTGAAGAATATGGTGTTCCTCTCTATCTGCTCCGCGAATTGGCGATGGCCTACGAAAAGACAGGTGCAGTCGAGGATGCCAAGATTGCGTACTTAAACATCCTTGAACGAGACGTTGAGAACGCTGACGCACTAAAGGCTCTAAAACGTCTTGGTGTCAGCAAGCAGATAATAGAGGAAGTGCAGCGCAGCGGGAGAAGCAGATAATCTGAGCTATTTTGTTTAGGGGGTTGGATTGGCGACTACAAGAACATTGCTAAGAGGAAGAATCAGAAAATATATCCTTGCAACCGCAGTTTTGTTAGTTATTCTGGCTGGACTTATCTTTCTTGTCTACTTGCTTTCAAGGCCACCAACAAACATCGGCGCTAAAAGCGCTGAAGGTTATAGGCATTTGTTTTCGATATACGGCTTTGAAGGAGATAGACTTTATCGGCCGACGGAAGTTGCAATCGACAAAAATGGTAACATCTACGTCGCTGATACCTTCAAGCACCGAATTGTCGTATTCGACTCGACAGGCAAGTTTATAAGGATGTTCGGTGAGAAAGGAGAAAAGCCCACCCAAATCCAGTTTCCAAGCGCGGTTGCTGTTGCCCCTGACGGTCGGGTTTATGTCCTCTCTGCTACACAAAACAAAATCGTTGTCTACAGAGGGTCCAAACCCTATTGGGTGATAAATGTTGAGAAGCCTCTGGCTGTCACAATCAAGAAAAACCGTCTTTACATTACTACTGCTCGTGGCATTATGATCGGTGATCTGAA
>JBAQMN010000016.1:0-6533 GCA_049302895.1 Actinomycetota bacterium
GGCCTGACCCCAAGGGGTCGGGGTCTCTGTCCGTCCGCTAGGTAAGGTCGCTTCTCGACAAGCCTGCCCCGAGCGCAGTCGAGGGGCTTGAACAATATTGGGGGAAAGTAGTGGACGACGTGAAGCCGGTATATCTGATTTATGGTGACGAGTTCTTGAGAGACGAGGCCATCGGGCGCCTTAAGAAGCGATTGACGGAGGGGACGACGGGCGCGTCACTTGATTACGAGCAGTTTAGCGGGGAAGAAAACCCGGCTGCGGAGATCCTCCTGGCGGCGGAGACTCCTCCGTTACTAAGCCAAAAACATCTGGTGATTGTGGGGGATTTCGAGAAGCTCTCTTCCTCGGAACAGACAAAGATCGCAGAGTACGCAAAAAATCCATCCGATACGACCTGCCTGGTTCTCGTGGCTGATAAGATAAGGAAGGATAGTCCGATTTTGAGAATTGTCAAGGAGAAGGGCGAGGCATACGAGTTTAAATCTCTAAAGAAAAACGAACTTCTTTCCTGGGTAAGGCGGGAGTTTACGAAGGAAGGAAAGGTTGTCTCCGTCGAGACTGCTTCTTATCTTGTAGGAGCGGTGGGGCAGGATATGAGGCAGCTCAGAAGCGAGATCGTAAAGGTTTCTACATTCTCGAGCGAGAAAAAGGAGATTGATCCGGCTGATATTGAGGCCATTGTCAGCAGAGGGGTTGAGGGCGGCATCTTCGAACTGGTCGACGCGATAGGGCGCCGCAGTCGCGGGCGGGCGCTCAAGCTGTTAAACGAGCTCCTTTCCAAAGGCGAACCGCCTCTCCGCGTTTTCTACATGATCCTTCGCCAGTTCAGACTGATCTTGAAAGCAAAGTCTCTGGAGAACCGAGGCGCCAGTTACCAGCAGTTCATTCGAGAGCTTAAGGTTCGGCCATTCTTAGTAGAAAAATACCAGGCTCAGAGCCGGAACTTTTCTCTGAAGGACCTGAAAAGGATCTTCAGGTTATTGGCAAAGGGGGATCTTGCTATTAAGCGGGGAGAAAAAGCTCCTCAGTTAGTCTTGGAGCTACTGATTGCTGATATCTTAGAATAATAGCCGAGGCCCCGCCAGAGTGCGGCGGGACAGGCAAGATGCCTCGGCTACCACAAACGGAAACAATCACGTGGTAGGGCACGTGTCACCTGGAAATGTAGGACAGAAAACAACTACAAGCCGAGGCAAGATGCCTCGGCTATCGCTAGCAGAAACATGGTAGGGCAGGGCATCTTGCCCTGCCTCACTTTTTGACCGGTGATTTTTTAACAGTTGTTTTGGCCCTGGTTGATGGCTTTTTCTTGGCTGCCGTTTTCGCTTTCGTCGACGTTTTTGTCTTAGCTTTAGCCTCCACTTTCTTAGCGGCTGCCGCCTTTGGTTTTTCCTCCTTGTGAGCGGGTTTTGTCTCTTCCTTTAGAAGCGTGTTGTATCTCTTCATCAAGGCGGATTTTCTGTTTGCGGCGTTGTTTTTGTGAATGACGCCATTTGAAACCGCTTTATCCAGAGCACGCACGGCGATGTCCAGTGCTTTCTTGGCTTCCTCTTGACTCTTTTCGAGGGCCTCCTCAAAGTGATGGATATAAGTTTTGAGGGAGGATTTTACCGGCTGATTACTTAGATGAGCCTTCCTCGAAGTTCTTATCCGTTTTATTTGTGATTTAATGTTTGCCAAAAAAGGCCTCCTTAGGTAAGATTCTGATAAATCTTAGCATACCCTCCGCGAGGGCGTCAAACAAGGGATGAGGGATCGGGGAGGAGTCAGGTGCTGTGGTATAATTGAGTTATGAATTCCCAGTATATTCGTAATTTCTGTATAGTTGCCCACATAAATCACGGTAAGTCTACTCTGGCTGACCGACTTCTGGAGCTAACCCATGCGGTGCCAGGGGCGACCAGGTTGGAGCTCTTTCTGGACAAGATGGAGTTGGAGCGAGAGCGTGGCATTACCATAAAATCCCAGACGGTACGGCTTAGATATCAGGCCGAAGATGGGAAAGCGTATGTCCTCAACCTCATCGACACCCCAGGTCACGTGGATTTCACCTACGAGGTCTCCCGCAGCCTGGCTGCCTGCGAGGGTGCTTTGGTTGTCGTTGACGCATCCCAGGGGGTGGAAGCTCAGACCATTGCCAACACCAATCTGGCCTTAGAGAACAATCTGAGTATTATCCCTATCATAAACAAGATAGATCTGTCCAATGCCGATCCTGAGCGAGTCAAGAACGAGATCACTCAGGCCCTGGGCCTGGACACAACGGATGCCCTAAACATAAGTGCTCGAACGGGAGAGGGAGTTGAACGCGTTCTTGAAGCGATCGTCAAGCGGGTTCCGCCTCCCCGGGGCGACGTGGACTCGCCTCTACGGGCTCTGGTCTTTGATTCTTTCTACGATTCCTATCGCGGCGTGATTGCTCTTATCCGCGTTGTCGATGGCCGAATCAGCAGTGGAATGAAGATGCGGATGATGGCGACCGGCCTCGTGTCAGACGTGGAGGAGGTGGGAGTTTTCGCTCCGGATATGACAAAGGTTGGAGAGATGACCGTAGGCGAAGTTGGCTACGTGGTCACAGGTTTGAAGGACGTCTCTCACATGAAAGTGGGAGACACTGTAACTGATTCTCTCGATCCCGCGAGGACTGCCTTGCCTGGTTATAGAGAGCCGAAGCCGATGGTCTTTGCCGGGCTCTATCCCATCGATGGAGAGGCTTATCCTTTCCTGAGAGACGCACTGGAGAAGCTCAAATTGAACGACGCCTCTCTAACTTTTGAGCCTGAGAGCTCGCCCGCTCTCGGCTTTGGATTCCGCTGTGGTTTCCTGGGCCTCCTTCATATGGAGATAGTAATCGAGCGTCTGGAGCGCGAGTACGAACTACGCCTTCTTGCCACTGCTCCCCACGTGAATTACCGGATTCTCAAAACAGGTGGGGAAGAGATAACGGTCAACAATCCGGCAGGTTTTCCACCTCCCGGCGAGATCGCCCGGGTCGAGGAGCCTTATGTCCTTGCCACTATTCTGACTCCGACCAGTTATCTCGGGTCGCTGATGGAGCTCTGCCAAAGGCGGCGGGGCTCGCTTCAGAATATCCAGTATCTCAGTGAACAGAGGGTCGAAATCGTTTACCTTCTTCCTCTTGCCGAAATCATCAGGGATTTCTTTAACCTGGTGAAGTCTTTATCCCAGGGCTATGCCACATACGACTATGAGGTAGCCGACTACCTGGAAAGTGACGTGGTCAGACTGGACATTTTACTGGGAGGCAGACCGGTCGATGCGCTTTCTGTGATAACCCATCGGGACAAGGCCCACGACGAAGCGAAAAAACTGGTCAGAAGGCTTAAGGACGTCATCCCAAAACACCTTTTTGAAGTGCCCGTACAGGCTGCTATTGGGAAAAAGGTCATTGCCAGGGAGACCATCAAAGCGCTTAAAAAAGACGTCACCGCCAAGCTCTATGGAGGAGACGTCACTCGAAAGCGCAAACTGTTGGAGAAGCAGAAGTTGGGGAAGAAGCGAATGAAGAAGATCGGCAAGGTGGAAGTGCCTCAGGAAGCCTTCCTTGAGCTGCTTAAGGTGGAGAGTTCATCTTGACAGTTGGCACCTTAAAATGCTATTTTTAAGGGGAGATTTTGGCACTCCATGGGGAGGAGTGCTAAGCTATGGGCGGGGGCAAGATGCTGGACGAACGCAAAAGGTTTATACTGCAGGCGGTCGTGGACGATTATATTCACACGGCTGAACCTGTAGGAAGTAAAAATCTCGCCGGCAGGCACGGTTTGAATGTTAGCCCGGCAACCATTCGCCACGAAATGGCTTCTTTAGAAGAGATGGGGTACCTGAAACAACCTCACACCTCGGCTGGTCGGATTCCCACAGACAAGGGCTATCGTTATTACGTCGACACGCTGAAAGATTCCCTGGTTCTGTCCTCGATGGTAAAGCGTGATTTTTCTCGCAAGCTGGCAAGCATTCGCGTTAGAGAACCGGAAGATCTGATGCGAGAGGTTCCCCATCTTCTGGCCAATCTTACCTGCTACGTGAGTCTGATTCTCGGGCCTCCGAAAAAGCGCCGGGTTTACTTCTGGGGTGTGAGTAATCTTATCCATCAGCCCGAATTCGGGGATTTGCACAGGATGGAGTTTCTTTTTGAGCTCCTCGAGAGCGAATCCGAGCTAACTAATCTTCTGGCCGAAGCCGTAAGCAATAGAGAAGTTCAAGTAAGAATAGGTTCAGAGAACAAGAGCGAGGAACTTCGGGGGCTCTCTCTGGTTCTGGTGGGTTACGGACTGGGAGACGAACCCCTGGGTACCGTGGGAATTCTTGGCCCCACACGAATGGACTATGTAAGGATAATCCCCGTGGTAGATTACACCGCCCGCAGTCTAAGCAGACTGTTAGAGAGTGTGCGTGGCTAAACGCGATTACTACGAGATATTGGAAGTGACCAAAGATATTTCGCTGACGGGGGTAAAGAGAGCGTATCGTCGGCTTGCCCGTAAGCACCACCCAGATATCAACAACTCTAACCCTCAAGCTGAGGTTAAGTTTAAAGAGATTAACGAAGCCTACAAAGTCCTGAGCGATCCTGAGAAACGTCTGCGTTACGATGCCTTTTATGACACGTCTAGCCCATTGTGGCGATTCATTCGCCAGGTGTTCAGAAGAACTCTGCGGGGCTACTGGCGGGGCTATTATGACACAACCGCGTCTGCTGACAGGCAGGATAAGAAGTCTTAGCTAATGAACCTGTCTGCCCATACTCTTCATCGATTTTTTTGTCTCCTCCGATCATCACCGCGACGTTTTTCCGTTGGTGAGATCGACGATTTATTGAGCCTGGGTGCCAAGATGGTCACTCTCGGCCGGCAGATCCTACGGGCTGAAACGGCGGCTATTGCCACACTAACCGTTGTGCTTTATCACTTTGATAGATTGGGAGGATAAAACCGTAGGCGCGACTTTAGTCGCGCACAAAAATGCGGGCGAATAAATTCGCCCCTACGTGCGTTGGGAGGATAAATGCCAAAAGTTTCATTTTACACATTGGGTTGTAAAGTCAATCAAGCAGAGACTGAAGAAATGTTAGCATCTTTTGCGAAGGCGGGCTTCGAGTGGGTGGATTCTTCGGAGGAGGCCGACGTTCGTGTTGTCAATACGTGCACGGTGACCAAGGAGGCTGACCGAAAGTCTCGTCAGGCCATCCGGCGGGCCGTACAGAATAGAGGGAATGGAGACGGTCGAGCTCTTGTTGTGGTCACCGGGTGCTACGCGGAGATTTCTCCTGAAGAGGTATGCCGGATTCCCGGCGTCGATCTCGTAGTTTCGCAAAGCGAGAAAGATAAGTTGGTTGAAAAAGTGATTGATCTTATGGGTGTCACGCCGGAGGTTTCGATCTCGCAAGACAATTGCGGACCTAAAGGTCCGCCTCTACATTGTAGCGGTCGACCTTTAGGTCGACTATTCTCCTCTAAAATACCGCGTTTGCGCACCCGTGCCTTCTTAAAAATTCAGGACGGCTGCAATAATTTCTGCTCCTACTGTATTGTTCCCTTTGCTCGTGGAAGGGAGAGAAGCCAGCCTTACAAGGAAATTGTCACCGAGGCCCAGGAGCTGGTACGAGGCGGTGTCAAAGAGATTGTTCTAACCGGTGTGCATCTGGGTAGATACAGGGAGGATGAGAAGGGTTTGGCCGATCTCCTCAGGGACATCAGCAAAATTCCGGATGTAGGTCGAATTCGCTTGAGCTCTCTGGAGCCGGAAGAGGTAACGTCTGAGCTCGTATCTTTGATTAGAGAATCGGGAAAGGTCTGCCGGCACCTCCATCTGCCGCTTCAGAGCGGAGACGATGGTGTGCTCAAAGCGATGCGCCGGAATTACACGACAGGAGACTTCGTCTCTCTCGTGTCCGACATCAAGAGAGAGATCCCGGGTGTTGCCGTCACGACGGATGTTATGGTGGGTTTTCCTGGCGAGACGGACGAGCAATTCAATCGGACCAAAGAGCTCTGCGAGAAGCTGGAGTTTGCCAGGCTGCACGTGTTTAAATACTCTCCTCGAGTTGGTACTGCGGCGGCGAAATTTGCCGATCAAGTGTCTGAAGAAGTCAAGCATCAAAGGAGTCAAATCCTTATAGATTTAGGAGAGAGATTGGCCTGGAAATTCAGAGAACGTTTTATAGGACGGAAGATGGATGTTCTTGTAGAGAAAAAGACGAATGGAAAGTTAACTGGTTTGACTGATAATTATATACGCGTCTGTTTTGACGGCCCCGAAACCTTAATGGGTCAAATAGTGTCTGTCAAATTACTTAACAATATTGGGGTCAGGCCTCCAGTTGTACTCTGAGCTGGGACTTTATTTTAAAAATATGAAATCTTATCCGCACTTCAATGACTATGCCGAGGCCTGACCCTCAGGTGGAAAGATAGTCGACCTAAAGGTCGACCTCTACAGGGTTTTGTAGAGGCGGACCTTTAGGTCCGCCTCTACGAGGAATGACGATAACCCGTAGGGGCCGACCTCTGTGT
>JBAQMN010000017.1:0-8122 GCA_049302895.1 Actinomycetota bacterium
CCTGGCAAGAGGGTTAGCCAGGCAAATAGAAAAGCCAGTCAAGCCTTTACTCGTCTGCACTCGCTTTACTCGGGACCAGAGCCGGCTCTCCCCGGCGGAGCGCCGAGCCAACGTCCGCGGCGCATTCGAGCTGCTGCGAAACACCGAATCCAGTCGGAGAGGCATAGCCGGCAGAAAAATCCTCATGATCGACGATGTGTACACAACGGGATCAACCGTCAATGAGTGTACCCTGGTCCTCCGTCGCGCCGGCGCCCGCGAAGTCAAAGTTTTAACCCTCGCCCGAACTCTCCACCGTTAGCTAAACTCTCTCTTTAGATTTCAACTGTTCAAAAAGAGAGAGTATTGCTGTTTCTCGATCATCACTTAATTGCTCGAGCTTAGCTCTAAGTTGGAGGATGGCTTTGCTATGTATTTGTGAGATACGAGGTTCTGATACTTCAAAAATCTCTCTAATGTCCTTGAACGGCAAACCTTTATAATAGTGTAGAATGATAATAGTTTTTTCTCGTTCTGGTAGCGTATCGATGGCCTGAGCAAGCATTGTCCTCATCTCTTCAAGCTCAAACATTTTTGAGGGTTCAACACTGTTCTCATCCTCCACAATATCAATGAGACTAACACGATTGTCTTTATCCATACCCACATTGAAGGTTCCATTCAGAGCAACCATTGTTGTAGCGCCAATCTGACCCAACATCTCCTGCAGTTTTTTAACACTTATTCCCATTTCCTGACTAACTTCCTCATCTGTGGGGGTTCGTTTCAGTTTGTTTTTCAGGGTGGCATAGGCTTTCTCTAATTCCTTGGCTTTGAATCTAATTGAGCGAGGGATCCAATCAAGAGCTCTCAGTCCATCAATAATGGCTCCCTTGATGCGAGGGGTGGCATAAGTTTCAAACTTTGTGTTCTTAGACAAATCAAATCTTTCTATAGCATCAATTAAGCCGAAGACTCCGCAACTGACTAAATCTACCTGTTCTACATTGGGCGAAGCTCCGACAGACAATCGACCAGCCACGCACTTGACTAATGGTGCGTAATGAAGAATCAATTTATCTCTGGCTTCGATGGAATCCATAGATTTGTATTCTTGCCATACCTTCACTATCTCGGCTTCCTCTTTTGTTGCCTGCTCACGCTTCTCTATCACTCCTGCTTGACTGACACCATTCATGTTTAACACTCCTTTCGTAATATATGTCAAACCGCTCAGCTCTGGGATCTCTGAAATTTTTGATAAACACTCTTGATTGCTCCAATTAATAATTTAGCTGATGTGTCTTTCTTCACTAAATACCCTGCAGCACCAGCTCTCTCTGCCTCTATTTGATACTCTTTATTGCCATGAATGGTAAGAATAATTACTCCTATGTGTGGGTAGCGCTCTTTTATGTACCGGGTCACCTCTAAACCATCCATCTTGGGCATACTGATATCCATCAAAACAACATCGGGCAGTAACTGCTGCAAACTTTCGATGGCTTTCTCACCGTCTTCTGCCTCTCCCACCACTTCAATTTCTGAGTAAGACAATAGCAATTGCTTGATTGTTTCTCGAAAATTTGCGTTATCGTCAACGATGAGCAGTTTAATTCTTTTCAAGATCTCCTCGTTTCAAATCACAAAATCACAATTTGAGGCGATTGACAGTTCTAAATTAAACCCACATAAGTTATTTGACAATCGGGTCTTGACTGTATTTTGCAAACAAAAAAGACCTGATTTTTCCAGGTCTTTTAATACACTCTTAACCTTATCTTTCGGGTCCTGATCTACGCTATTCTTCTTTTATTAGACCTTTGCGCACCGCATAGACAGCGGCTTGCGTACGATCATGAATATCTAATTTTCGGAAAATATTTGTTCTGTGAGTTTCGATCGTTTTTATACTTAAGTAAAGCTTCTTAGCAATTTCTTTATTAGTTGCACCTTGTGCAATCAGTTTTAAGATCTCTATCTCTCTATTAGTTAGGCCATTACAGAAGGTTTTTATCTCTTTTTCTTTCTTTCTTGGTTCTTGGAGATAGTTATCTACCAGTCTTTTAGCAATTGAGGGAGAAAGTAGTAGCTCGCCGTGATGTACTGCTCTAATGGCGTTGGTTAGCTCGGAGCCAGCCGCCTTTTTCACTAAGTAGCCAGTCGCTCCCGCCTTAAGAACATTAAATACATACTCATCGTCCTCATAGATGGTGAGCACCAAAACACCAATATGGGGATTTTCCTTCTTTATTTGACGAGTAGCCTCAAGACCATTCATTTTGGGCATTCCGATATCAATTACAACAACATCTGGCAGGCACTCTCTCGTTTTTTCTACTGTTTCTTCTCCATCAGCTGCTTCGCCAACAACCTCTAGATCTGGTTCTCGCTCCAAGAGTAAACGTATGCCTTCTCTTAGGATGGTATGATCGTCTGCTAATAACACTCTTATCTTTCCCGTCTCAGGTCCCTTCCTTTATCTAACAGGTACTCTGGCGGTCACCGTGGTACCCTTGCCCGGTTGTGACTTAACATTTAAAGTGCCTCCCAAAAACTCGGCTCTTTCTTTCATGCCTATTAGACCCAGCGCTTCCCTTTTAGGATGCTTACCAAAAACTTTATTAGGATCAAATCCTTTACCTTCGTCTTTGATAGTCACGACGGCCTCGTTATCTGCAAACTCTAAGCACAAACTGGCTTTACCAACCTGGGCATGCTTTTTGACATTGGTCAAGGCCTCCTGCATGATTCTTAAGATTGCTATTTCTGTTTGGGAAGATAAATTCACTTCTCTTCCAATTACTTCAAAAGAAACGCTCACGTTCGCTTTCTCCATGTTGTTATGTATATACCACCTGATAGTAGGAATAAGTCCTAACTCATCGAGCATGGTTGGACGTAAATTAAACGTCATCTGATATACTGCCTCTAAAGCAGTTGCTGTAAGTTCTTTAAGCTCTTTTAGCGCTTGCCTTACCTCGGTAAGCTCTGGTGGAACCAAAGCCTCACTCATCTCCAGGCGGAGTATTAAATTGGTCAGGGACTGGGCAGTATCATCGTGAAGTTCACGAGAAATTCTCTTGCGTTCCTCTTCCTGAAAATTTAGCAGTTTGCCTGCCAGTCCTCGGAGCTCCCGTATACAATAGCCGAGCTCATTACTGCGGGCTTTGAGTTCTTTAAAAATTCTGGCATTTTCGAGGGAAACAGCGGCTTGGCTAGCCAAAATAGAAAGAACTGTAATTTCATCGGCGGTAAAGTGGTGAGGATACGAATTTAGCGCTGAAAGTACACATACACCTTTCTCTTTGGTTGTAAATGGCACACAGGCTAGAGAGGTTTCTCGGTTGCTTCTTATCAAATCTTTAGCCCATTTGTCAGGCTCTGCAAGTATTGCCGGAATTCTGTTTTTACCAGCTGCATTACTAATAATATCTTCCAGCTCTGTTCGCCACCAGGTCTCAGGATGCTGGTCTCGTCTACCTCGAACAGCCAAGGTGGTAGAGTCAAGCCTAAACTTCTCTGCTCTTTTTCTCATGAGCGAGGCAACAACTTTTTCCGCGCCGATTAGTTCTTTGGTTCTATCAACAACCAAAGGCAGGATTTTATTTTCCTCTAAAGTTGAGGCGATGCCGATTAGAGCCTGGCTTAGAGAAGTGAGTTTTCTCATTTATCTTTCCTCCTCTGAGAAGGCAATCTATTTTCACATATTAACATATATATCATCAAACTTCTAATCCCTCATCTCCTTTTCTATTGACCATTGGGGAATTGTCTCTTACAATGGAGAGTGGAGGCTTCCATCTAGGTCTGTGGTTGCCCCCGCCGAATTTCGGTGGGGTAGTCCAAGCCAGTCGCAGGCGAAAGGACCCACGTAAGTCCCCGACAAGAGTTGTCGGGGGTGAGCATGGTGCGGCTTAGGGGTAAGCCCTGCCTTGCTCCGTAGTTTTCTGCGGGGTAAGAGAGGAACATTAGTGGTCCGTTTTGGGCCGCGAGGTTTCCGGCAGGCGAGTGTGGGGCCAAAGACCAGGTCAGCTAGGTGGAAGCCCTCACATTATAGGGGGGTTGGGATGCAGATAATCTTGAAGGGGAAGAATATCGAGCTTACGGATGCTTTGAGAAGTTATGCGCTGGAGAAGATAGGCAAGAGTGATCGCTATTTTCAGTGGGCGACCAAGATCGAAATCGAACTCTCGGTGGAGAGGAATCCAAGCATTGCCGAGAGTCAAGGGGCCGAAGTAACCGTCTTTGCCAATAACGGACCTTCTATCAGAGCTAACGCACAAAGTTCTGACATGTACGCCTCTATCGACCAGATCGCAGACAAACTCGAAAAACAGCTCAAGAAATACAAGGAGAAAATTGAGGCCAAAAATCACAAAGAAAGCATCCGAAAGATTATGCTCGAGGAGAGAGCCGAAGCAAAAGTTCCAAAACTTGTGAAGGTCAAACAGTTCGCGATCAAGCCCATGTCCATTGAGGAAGCGGCCATGCAGATGGAGGTTCTGGGACACGATTTCTTTCTCTTTACGAACGTCGATACCGAGCAGCCTAACGTGATCTATAAAAGGAAGCATGGAGACTACGGCCTCATCGAGCCCACCTTATGAGTTAGGAGTCAGGAGTTTGGGGTCGGGAGATAATTAAATTTCCTTTATTGACGTTGATGGTTCCCTTATCTGAGTAGAGTTTAGTGATATTGTGCCGTTCACAGTAGCGGTGGATTACGTCCTGAAGTTCAAGAAGTCTTTCCTTTATCCTCTTTTCCTCACCTTTTAATTCGATATACTGATCGATGGCTCTTTCAATGTCAGGCTGCTCATCCCCAACGGCAGTGGCCTCGGCGCTGGCTTCGCGCAAGTGCAGATGTTTGAAGTGAGGGCAATGGGTCTGGAAATCGCACCAGGGGCAGAGAGGATTCTCCCTGGCTTCGAATTTTTCGTTTTCGATGTCCTTTATTATCCTTGCGACGGTCTCCTTGGTTTGTTCGATTTCGTCCTGGCTGCGACAGGTGCTTAAAGATTCGTCGGGGATGAGAAAGTGGAAGGTGAGCTTTTCCGGCGTGATACCCCAGGTCTCCTGAACTGCCCAGTGGTAGATGGAAAGTTGGAGGTCACTCTGGACCTTGGACAGTGAGGGAAGACGCCGGTTTGTTTTGTAGTCGATTATCTCGTATCCACCACCAGGCAGCTTATCCATGCGGTCTATCCGGCCACTCAACGTAACCCCGTTGAAATCGATCTGGAAGTAATGCTCCAGAGCGACGGGGATCTGGTAATCTTTCCCCACTATGTTGGATTCGTAGTATTTCGTAAGGATTTGGTTAGCGTGGTCAAGGTAGGCTTGCTCCTCCTCAGGGCCGGAGAAAGTGTCATTCCTCCATACCTTTTTGAGATGGGTAAGGAGCTCATCCAGGCTTACTGGCTGAGGGGTGGGCGGGCCGTAGAGAAAGTGCAGAGCTTTGTGGAGAGATTCACCAAAATCCAGGGCGGGTGTTCTTTTGGTTGGTAGCTTATCTATCTGTGCCAGCTTGAACTGGAGTGGACAGGTCTGGTAAGTCGAAATTGAAGAATAACTAAGTCTCATACTAACTCCTTAATATCGTTCGCAGTGCGTCGTCAGTCGACCGCCGACTTATAAAGTGCTCCTTTTAAAAATTGTAGCACAAACACTTGTTCGAGTAAAGTATTTATGCCATAATTTTATCTGAAATTTGTTGTGCGTTCAAACCCTTCTGATTTGCGAACTTAGAATAAGTGCTCGTCGGGGTGGGTTCAAAAAGTTCGGTTTCTTTGCAATAGTTAGTAAATAGTTGGGGCGAATGTCGACCTGAAGGTCGACCTCTACAAGGTTTTGATGTAGAGGCGGACCTTTAGGTCCGCTAAGGAGGGATTTTGGCGAAAGAGTTTGTTCATCTTCATGTTCACACGGAGTTTTCCCTTCTGGACGGGGCAGCTCGCGTTCAGAATCTGATAGCCGCAGCCAAAAACATGGGAGCTTCCGCCATTGCCATTACCGATCACGGTGGGATGTATGGCGTGATCGATTTTTATGAGGCAGCCGCTCGTGAGAAGATCAAGCCGATCATCGGCTGTGAGGTCTATGTTGCCCCGAAGAGTCGTTTGGACAAAACGGCTGGCGTAAAAGACAATTCCGCCGGAGGTGGACCCGCCCGTGGCGGGCCCTACCATCTGATACTTTTAGCCGAGAACAACGAGGGTTACCGAAACCTGATGCACCTCGTTACCTTGAGCTACATGGAGGGCTTTTACTATCGGCCGAGAGTGGACAAGGAACTACTCCGAAGGTACAGCTCAGGACTGATTGCTCTCAGTGGTTGTCTCAAAGGAGAAATCTCCCAGGCTCTTCTTAATGGAGGGACTGAGAAGGCGAAGAAGCTTGCCAGCGAATATGAGAATATCTTCGGCAAGGGAAATTTCTTTATCGAAGTGCAGGATCAGAAGATGGAGGAGCAAAAAGAGCTTAATGAGAATCTGGTTAAGATCGCCCGCGATTTAGAAATTCCGATAGTGGCTACGAACGACGTTCACTATATAAAAAAGGAGGAAAGTACTGCTCAAGATGTACTTCTTTGTATCCAGACCGGATCGGTTCTCGAGTCCGACGACCGGTTGAAATTCTCCACCGACGAGTTCTATCTCAAAAACCCGGAGCAGATGAGAAGACTTTTCTCTCATCTTCCTGAAGCTCTAAACAACACGTTAGCCATCGCAGAAAGATGCAACGTCTCCATAGATTTTAACCGTGTTTATCTGCCGAACTATGAAGTTCCTGACGGTTATGATCTTGATTCCTATCTGGAAAAGTTCTGTCGGGAAGGCATTAAAGAAAGATACGAAAAGATAACCCCGGCGATTGAAGAGAGGCTTAAGCACGAGCTTGAAGTGATAAAAGGCAAGGGCTTTTCCGGCTACTTCCTGGTCGTTTGGGATTTTGTAAGACACGCCAAAAGTAAGGGGATCGCGGTCGGTCCTGGGCGGGGCTCGGCGGCGGGCAGTCTGGTCGCCTACTCTTTAGGCATAACCAATATCGATCCCCTAAAATATGGCCTCCTTTTTGAAAGATTCCTAAATCCAGAGAGGAAAAGTCTTCCTGACATTGACATAGACTTCGACGAAGAGCGGAGGGACGAGGTTATTGACTATGTGGTCAAAAAGTACGGGCGGGACAGGGTAGCTCAGATTGTGACCTTCGGAACGATGGCTGCCCGCGCTGCGACCAGAGATGCCGGGCGGGTCTTCAACATTCCTTACTCTCGCGTGGATAAGATTGCCAAGCTGATTCCCGAGGTTCTCGATATCACTGTTGACCAGGCCTTAAATACCGTACCCGAACTCAGGCAAGAGTATGAAACGGACGAAAAGGTGCGTCAGATTCTGGATACCGCCAAAGTTCTGGAGGGGCTGGCCAGGCACGATTCCATCCACGCCGCCGGTGTGGTCATCTCCCGCGACGAACTACCCAACTATACACCCCTCCAGCGGAAGGGTGAGGGGGAGGTAGTGACCCAGTACCACATGAAGGCGGTCCAGAAAATCGGGCTTCTGAAGATGGATTTTCTGGGTCTAAGAACACTGACTGTTATAGAAAAGGCCTTAAAAATCATTAAAAGTATTCATGGGGTCGAGATAGATATGGACAATCGGTCCCTATCGGATGAGAAAACCTACCGAATGCTCAGGAAAGGTGACAGTGTGGGTGTTTTTCAGTTGGAAAGCAGCGGTATGCGCGGGCTTTTGAAGGAGCTTCGTCCAACGCGTTTTGAAGATATAATTGCTCTCCTGGCTCTTCACCGCCCTGGACCTCTCGGAAGCGGGATGGTTCAGGATTTCATGGATAGGAAGCACGGGCGTAAGAAGATAGATTATCTACACCCGTCTCTAAAACCGATTCTCGAGGACACCTACGGGATTATCGTCTATCAGGAGCAGGTTATGCGGATAGCCAGTGAAATGGCCGGATTTTCCCTGGCTGAAGCGGATATCCTGCGAGGAGCGATGAGTAAGAAGAAGCACGATGTCATGGCTGAGCAACGGGAGAAATTCATCGGCGGCGCGATATCAAAGGGCTACGATGCTAATTTAGCCAGTAGAATATTCGATCTGGTCACACACTTTGGAGG
>JBAQMN010000018.1:0-4728 GCA_049302895.1 Actinomycetota bacterium
GCCGGGACATGTGGATCTCAACCTTTCACTCTGCCTGTGTCAGGATTCTGAGATGCGAGATCAATAAACTTGGTTATAAGCGGAATTTCGTCATTTACGATGAGGACGATTCCGAACGTTTGATAAAAGACTGCTTGAAAGATTTGAATCTCGATCCAAAGAAGTATGCCCCTCGCTCGATTCTGGCAGCCATTTCTTCGGCTAAGAGCGAGTTGATCGATGCCGACACTTTTGCTTCACGATCCGAAACTGATTTCGATAGCATCGCTGCCGAGGTCTACAAGCTCTATCAGCAGAGACTCTTTAAGAATAACGCTCTGGATTTTGACGACATCATTATGATAACCGTAAATATCTTTGAACTTTTTCCCAAGATTCTCGAGAAGTGGCAAGAGAGATTCAAGTACATACTCATCGACGAGTACCAGGACACCAACCACGCTCAGTACCGTTTCGTGAATCTTCTCGCCAAGAAATACCGCAACCTCTGCGTCGTCGGAGACGATGATCAATCGATCTACGGGTGGAGGAAAGCAGATATTCGGAATATTCTGGAGTTTGAGCGGGATTATCCCGATGCAAGAGTGATAAAACTGGAGCAGAACTATCGCTCAACTCAGACTATTCTCGACGCAGCCAATGAAGTGATCAAAAACAATCGCGGTCGAAAGCCAAAGACCCTCTGGACGGCAAACGATCCAGGTAATACTCTCTCCTGGTACCAGGCGGAAAACGAACACGACGAGGCGATTTTTGTTGCTTCAGAGATTGAGCATCTGCGCAGGGTGGAAAACAAGACTTATAAAGATTTTGCTCTCTTCTACCGTACCAATGCCCAATCCCGCGTCTTTGAGGAGGTTTTTCTGAATTTCAAGCTTTCCTACAAAATCGTAGGCGGCCTCAAATTCTACGAGCGGATGGAGGTAAAAGATATTCTGGCCTATCTTCGGGTGATTCTCAATCCCGAAGAGAACATAAGTCTCAAACGGATAATCAACGTCCCCCGGCGGGGAATAGGCAAAACAACGGTGGAAAGAATTTCCACCTATGCCAGCCTGCAGGGCATAAGCCTCTTTGAGGCTTTGAAGAACGCTTCTGAAATCCCTGGTCTGGGTGCTTTCGCTCTGGAGAAAATAAGAGAGTTTGTTTCTCTTATTGAGGGGTTGCGCAAGATAAGCATGGAGAGGCTGAGTAGGATAGTTGAGGAGATTATCGAGAAGACCGGTTATGTCCGGGCGCTGGAGCGGGAACACACTACGGAGGCTTTGGGGCGCATCGATAACATCAAGGAGTTTGTGGCGGCGACTCGAGAATTCGACGCAACCTACCCGGCCCAATCATCCACGGAGGGTGGTGCCACCAGCGGATTGGAAGATTTCCTTGAAAAAGTGGCTCTGGTTACAGATATAGATACGTACGAAGAGGAGAAAAATTCTGTAACTCTGATGACTCTGCACAATGCCAAGGGCTTGGAATTTCCGGTCGTCTTTATAGTTGGAATGGAGGAGGGGCTCTTTCCTCACATCCGCTCAATGAGCAGTGTCTCTGACCTGGAGGAGGAGAGAAGACTCTACTATGTTGGTTTAACCAGAGCCCGGGAGCGACTCTATCTAACCTGCGCCTGGTCCCGCAGTCTCTACGGCGAGTCGAACTACTGTACTCATTCGAGATTTTTGAAAGAAATCCCTGAACATCTAATATCCACCGAAGGCGGATCTCCACCATAGGCGGATCGGCCTCTGGCCGAAGCCTCTGGCTGAGAACCCGCTGCCAATCCTGCCATAGAGTTTGAGATGTAAACTGCGAAAACTTGACATAAAAAACCGCCTTTTTTATAATAAGCTCATACAATTCACATCAAAAAGGTAGGAATTAAACAACGGATCATCAAAGGATAGCAAAATGCTTAAAAGACTGAAAAGTGAGATTCAAACCATCTTCGACAAGGATCCGGCAGCCAGAAGCACCCTTGAGGTTCTTCTGACTTACTCCGGGCTTCATGCTATTCTCCTTCACCGCCTCGCCCACTGGTTTTTCAATCACAGAATGCGATTGGTGGCTCGTCTCATTTCTCATTTCAATAGGTTTGTAACTGGTATCGAGATTCACCCTGGAGCAAAGATTGGCGAACGGGTTTTTATCGACCACGGAATGCAGGTGGTTATCGGGGAGACGTCCGAGATCGGTGACGATGTTCTTCTTTATCAGGGAGTTACTCTGGGAGGTGTCGGAAGAGAAAAGAAAAAGCGCCATCCCACGCTTGGGAACAATGTAGTGGTTGGAGTGGGGGCCAAGATTCTTGGCCCCATCACTATAGGCGATAACGTTAGAGTCGGCGCCGGGTCAGTAGTTGTGAAATCGGTTCCTCCGAACACGACAGTGGTAGGAGTTCCAGCCAGGGTTGTGGCTGAGGATGGCAAGCCAGTCTCGCCCGTAGACGTGCTGGAACACGGGCAGCTCCCTGACCCTGAGGTTCTGGTGGTAAGGCATCTCGTCCAACGTCTGGCGCGGCTGGAGGAACGGGTAAAAAAGCTCAAAGTGGGTGAAGAAGTAACTGAGAGTGTCAAGTCCGGAAAGCATAGAAAAGAGTTCGAAGCTCTGGAAAGATTCATAAGTGGGGAGGGCATCTAAATGAATATAGTGTATATGGATCATGCGGCGACGACACCGACAGATCCTGAGGTTGTTAAGGCGATGCTTCCCTATTTCACAGAGAAGTTTGGCAATCCCTCCACGTTATACTCGGTGGGAAGGGAGGCGAAGCGAGCCGTCGAAGAAGCCAGGGCGAAAGTTGCTGGACTCATAGGGGCGGAAGCTGAGGAGATCGTGTTCACCAGCGGTGGAACCGAGGCGGATAACTTTGCCCTTGAGGGGGTGGCTTTTGCCAATGAGAGCAAGGGACATCATATCATCACCTCAACCATTGAACACCACGCCGTTCTGGAGCCCTCTCATTTCCTGGAGAAACGAGGCTTCAAGGTGACTTACCTTCCAGTTGATTCAACTGGGCTTGTGGACCCTGAGGATGTGAGGAAGGCTATCACCGACAAAACCATCTTGATTTCGATAATGCATGCCAATAACGAGATCGGGACGATCGAGCCCATCGAGGAGATAGGAAAGATTGCCAGGGAAGCGGGCATTTATTTCCACACCGACGCTGTTCAAACCGT
The DNA here is from genome assembly GCA_049302895.1 of Actinomycetota bacterium. Taxonomy (GTDB): domain Bacteria; phylum Actinomycetota; class JAHEXW01; order JAHEXW01; family JBAQMN01; genus JBAQMN01. The sequence continues at coordinate 3,174 of JBAQMN010000018.1, forward strand.
AGGAAGTCTTCCGATAGATGTCGATAAGCTGAACGGCGATTTGCTTTCCATATCCGCCCACAAGCTCTACGGACCCAAAGGTGTTGGAGCTCTTTATATCCGAAAGGGAACAAAAATGGTTTCTTTCCTTCAGGGCGGTGGTCAGGAGAGAAAGCGCCGAGCATCGACGGAAAATGTTCCGGGAATTGTTGGTTTTGGCAAAGCGGTGGAGATCGACCAGGCTGATATGGAAGAGAGAAGCGTGCGCCTATCGAAGCTTCGTGACGGGTTGATTAAAGGAATTTTAGGGAAGGTCGACCGAAGCAAACTCAATGGTCATCCCACCAGGAGACTTCCTAACAATGTGAGCGTTTGTATGGAATCGATCGAGGGGGAGTCCCTGCTCCTCGCTCTGGATAGTTACGGGATCTGTGCCTCCAGCGGCTCGGCCTGCACCTCCGGCTCGCTGGAGCCGTCTCATGTTCTCACTTCACTTGGACTTACTCCGGATGTCGCCTTTGGATCCCTCCGGCTGACTGTGGGACGTCATACCACCGAGGATGAAGTGAAGTTTGTTCTGGAAGTGCTGCCTCAAATCGTTGCCAAACTCCGTGTCATCTCCCCAGTTTAGGAAAAGGGGACAGGCTACTTTTTGTTTTCTTTCTGTTTCTAATGAGAAAAAGTAGCCTGTCCCCTTTTCAGTTTAGTCTTGGCTATTTTCTCTAGTTTGTAAATAATGTTACACTATTAGTAAGGTGTTTTATGGATATCATTGAAGAGTTTCCGCTGATTCAGTACTCGAGAGACGGAAAAGAGAAGAAAGCGGGCCAGGTTATTATAGAGATGCCTCTGACCATCTACGTGAATGACGAGGAGCTCGTCACTCTACTCTGCACACCTGAGAGGATGGATCACCTGGCCCTTGGTTTCCTGTGGAGCGAAGGAGTTCTCGATGGCAAGGACGATGTCAAAAAGGTCGTCGTCGACGAGGAAAAAGGAACCGTGTGGGTAGACGCAGCCAAAGACAAGGAGTTCATCAAGAATCTCATGTTCAAGCGGCTCATTACCTCGGGCTGCGGTAAGGGAACAACCTTCTACAGCGTCGTCGATTCAATGGGTTCCAAGAAGATAACTTCCGAGGTAAAGGTTTCACCTGTCCAAATCCTCGATCTGATGGTGAATTTTCAGAAGACCTCCGAGCTCTACCAGGCAACTCACGGTGTTCACAGCGCTGCCCTGGCAACGCCGGTGGAGATCCTGCTTTTCCGGGAGGACATCGGCCGCCACAACGCCATCGACAAAATTCTCGGCCAGTGTCTGATGGACGGGACTTCTTTAAGCGATAAGCTCATTATTACTTCAGGCAGAATCTCTTCCGAGGTCTTGCTTAAAACGGCCAAGCGGGGGATTCCAGTTCTTATCTCCCGCACCTCTCCGACTAATCTTGGCGTCAGGCTGGCAGACAAACTGGGAGTTACTCTGATCGGCTTTGTCAGGGGCGGCAAGATGAATGTCTACACCCACGGAGAGCGCATCTCGTAGGCGCGACTCCGCCGAAGGACGGACCGCCTACGGT
>JBAQMN010000019.1:0-7263 GCA_049302895.1 Actinomycetota bacterium
CAGCTCGCCTTCTTTCGGCACGTTTAGCAACCATTCCGCGGCCATCTCCCTGACAACCTGTTTTCTGTCGACCTTTTCGGTCACTGTCTTGGTAACCGTAGTGGGTTGACAACCAGTCAGTACAGAAAGGGAAAGTACGAGGACAGCGACAACAAGGAGTATCGCGATAACTGGACGTTTCTTCATATTTCACCTCCCTTCGCTGTGTTGGTCACCGAAGTGGTGATGTCGGGAACATGCGAATATTGTGTTATGGTTCACAACTACAGTATAGCACTCGAATTGCCTCATTAAAAAGACCAAATCGAATCGTTGCCTCATCTAAAAAAGTACTTGAAATAACCAAGGAAAATGGTACCTCCTTTAAAAGGATATATACAACAAAAAAAAGGGGGTGCCGGAAAGGTGGCGCTAACGATGAAAGAAAGAAAGGCTGTGACGAGAGAGCTCCATATGCGGTATACGAAAGCGACCAAGAAGGAGAAACATACGATCCTGAATGAGTTTACCCGTCTCACCGGGCATAATCGATCGTATGCCGCACGGACTCTTAGACGCGAACCGAGAGACGGACGTTTAAGGAAAGCGCGACAGGTCAGGCCGCACATCTACACCGACGAGGTCCTCGCGGTCCTAAAGAAGATCTGGCACATCGCCGATATGATCTGCGGCAAGAGACTCAAGCCTTTTCTACCCGAGCTCGTAGGCCGCCTCGAACACTTCAACGAGCTTACGCTCTCCCCCGAGTACAAGGAAAAGCTCCTTTTGATTAGTCCGGCGACTATCGACCGTCTACTCGCCACAGAAAGAAGGAAGCTATCTCTAAAAGGACGGGCTACCACCAAACCCGGCACCCTCTTAAAACACCAGATACCGATCAGAACGTTTGCCGACTGGGACGAGGCGCGGCCCGGCTTCATAGGGATCAACCTGGTCGCCCATGACGGCGGTTCTTCATCCGGAGATTTCATCCATACCCTGGATGCGACCGACGTCTCATCCGGCTGGACGGAGACCCGTGCGGTCAGAAACAAGGCGCAGTTCTGGGTGTTCGCCGCCCTTAAGGATATCGTGCAGCGCCTGCCTTTCCCTGTCCTTGGGATTGACTCCGACAACGGCAGCGAGTTCATCAACAACCAGCTTATGCGGTTCTGTGAGGCAGCGAAAATCACCTTCACGAGATCCAGAGCCAACAAGAAGAACGACGGCTGCTATGTCGAGCAGAAGAACTGGTCGGTGGTCAGACGATCTGTCGGCTACTTGAGATACGATACCGGGGAGGAGCTTGCCCTTCTAAACGAGCTCTACGGTTACTTAAGGCTCTACACCAACTTCTTCTCTCCATCGATGAAGCTTAAAGAAAAGACAAGAGCAGGAGGGCGAGTGCATAGAAAATATGATCTTCCCAAAACGCCTTATCAAAGAGTGATGGCCTCGGATCAAATCTCAAAAGAGGAAAAAGAGAAACTAGAAGAGACCTATCTTTCTTTAAATCCAGCAGAGCTAAAAAGAACTACTGAAGCTAAATTAGATCAGCTTTACAAGGGTTATCAAGCCAAAAGAGGTGCCCAGAGGGTCGAACCATTCAAAAAACAATCACCTCGTACGGTTACAAATTATATGATTCAACCAGAATCCATTCAGTTACCTACTTAAATGATTTGACACGGTTCTTCCCAATAAACAGTAATAACTCCTCTTTAGTGGCTCATGCCATGCTTGATCCTAAAAAGTGGGAAGTAGACTACACCCCTGAGGTTCTCATAATTCATATGGTCAACCCGCTTGTATCATTCTTAGAGCAGGATGTGTACTTGGAGTCCTATAAGAAATACAAGTTTATCGCGGTGCTTGACCCGTGGATGAGCGAGACGACTGACTACTTTGCAGACATTGTGCTTCCAGCAGCAACCATTGAAAAATATGAGGGACCATTGGATGTTACAGACCAGTATAATGAAGCGAAAACGCTGAGGTTGCCGCCAATGAAACCTTTATTTAAGACAAGGGGAGAGATTGACATCTACATCGACTTAAGTGAGAAGGCTGGCATACTTTATGGTAAGGGCGCCTATATAGATGTGCTCAATGCTGAGCTTAAATTGAAGGATCCTTACAAGCTTGATGTAAACAAGAAGCCGAATGTGCGGGATATCTTCGACCGGTGGGCAAAATCCCAGGACATCAAGGAAGGCGTAGGTTACTTTGAAGAGCATGGAGTGAAAGTCAAGCCCATTCCTGCAAAGAAGTTGTACGCTCCGGCCTGGGATCCGCCCTACGGTGGGATAAAGCACCGGCTCTATGGCCAGTCTCTTAAAGGCTATCAAGACACGATGAAAAAGAAAGGGGTGTCTGAGGTCTTCTTTAGAGACTACACTGCCTTTCCCACCTGGAGAAACCCTACGATGAATCAATCCCCAACCAAATATGACTTGTATTTGATCTCTTATAAAAAGATCGAGTACAAGCAGAGCAGGTCTACCTTTATTCCTCTGTTAAACGAGCTCGAGCCAGAGCAGCGCCTTCAGATAAATCCAAAAACAGCAAGAGCAAGGGGGATTAAAGATGGCGTTGAGGTCTGGGTGGAGTCGCACAACGCAGTGACCGGTGAAACAAGAAGGATCAAGACGAAAGTAGAGTATTTCGAAGGCATTAGACCCGATACCGTCGCTCTGGCGCATCATTACGGCTTGTGGGTGCATCCTTGGGCTCAAAAAATAGGACCGACACCCAATAAGCTCTTTTTCTCTGGTGAGGGCTACGTGGCCAATACGGCTGACCAAAGCTTCCATGTAAAAGTTAGAGTGTATAACTCATTTTGAACAGTGTGTTTTTTAAATTACCTGTTAAAGGGGTATTTTTCTCGGTCAAAAGAGAGCCTTGGCACTACAGCCTGCCTCTCGCGCTGAAGGAGGAATGGCCACCCCTACCGTCTTTAAGGCCTTGCCCGCCACCCCCATAAGAGGGCTCCTCAGCAACCAGGTTTTATTGCCCTGGTCTATCTCTATCTCGTAGAGGGAATCCAGGTCCTGACGGATCTCATCCCACTCAGCCGGAAAGTCGATCCTCGATCTCAGCTCGAATAGAAAAGGGGACAGGCTACTTTTTGTTCTCCTTTTGTTTTCGAGAAGAAAAGTAGCCTGTCCCCTTTTCTATTCTATTTGTTGAGGATGCCCAGGCGGATGGCGAACCTGATCAGGGCGGCCTGGTTGTGTATGTCGAGCTTCTTCATCAGGTTCAACCGGTGAAACTCGACGGTCTTCACGCTGATGAATAGCTTCTCAGCGATTTCTCTGTTCTTGTATCCCTCAGCTATCAGCCCGAGCACCTCTTTTTCCTTTTCGGTCAGCATGTCCAGCGGGGTCTTTGCGGGTCTGGTTCCTTTGACGTATCTGCTTATTACCTCGCCTGAGATTCTCGGGCTCAGATACTTCTTTCCGTCAGCGACCGCTCCTATAGCCGTAACCAGTTCTTCATAGGCGGCTTCCTTCAAGACGTACCCGTCGGCGCCGTATTTCAAGATCTGGTAAATGTACTCCTCACTATCGTGAATGGTCAAAATCAAGATTTTTATCTCTGGGTGCTTCTTCTTTATTTCCCGGGTGGCGGCGAGGCCGTCCAGGGTGGGCATGGTGATATCCATCAGGATAACGTCTGGCTTGAGGGATGAAGCGAGTTTAACCGCCTCCCTGCCATCTTGCGCCTCTCCAACAACTTCAAACTCTGGTTTTTTGAGAAGTAACTCTCTTATCCCTTCCCGAACGATAGTGTGATCCTCTGCCAGAAGTATCTTTGTCTTATCCATTTGTTTCCTCTAATCTTATCTTTCTCTTTAATCCTTTTGTCTCTTTGATGGGCACTCTCACGCTAATAGTAGTTCCCTTTCCTAATTCAGATCTTACGATCATGTCTCCTCCAAGAAGTTCGACTCTTTCGCGCATGCTGACCAGTCCGATTCCCTTTTCAAGATTCGCGCTACCCAAAACCGAGCTGGGATCAAATCCTATGCCGTTGTCGAAGATCTCGACTTGCAGACACGGACCCGACTCTTTTAGAAGGACGTTTGCCTGACTGGCCTGCGAGTGCTTGACTATGTTTGTCAAAGCTTCCTGTACCACTCGAAACAGAGTCACGTCGACCTGTTTTGGAACGTTCTTGGGTATGGAGTGGGGGAAGAAATTAATCCGAACATTGGTGGACTGGTTTAACCTGTCTGCGAGCCAATAGACTGTGGAGACGAACCCCAGGTCGTCCAGCATGGGGGGTCTCAAATCGTGGGAGATTCTTCTCAGTTCGCTCAGGGAGTGGCTGACAATGTCGATAGCCCGGTCGACCTTCTTGTAATACAAATTCTTGGGCGACAGTGAGTCTTTTATCTCGACCAGGGCGATTTTCAGCGCGGAGAGTGACTGGCCGAGTCCGTCGTGGAGCTCGCGAGATATCCGCCTCCGTTCCTCCTCCTGAGCATCAACTCTGTCTCTTGCGACCGACTGGAGTTGAGACTCTTTGCGCTTCAACTCTCTCAGGAGTTTGTCCCTTTCCTTTTTCGTGCGTGCTTCAGTTATGTCTCGAAGCACTTCTATCTTGCAAGCGGTGCCGTCAGTGTAAATAAAGGGGGTGTCCATAATGTCAAACATTCGTCCGTTTTTGTCCGTCCACTCCCATTGAACCGTTTCTCCGGCAAACACGCGGTCATTCTGGCAAGAAGAGCAGGGTTTGGAATTACCATGCAAATGCTTGTAGCAGAGTTTGTCGATGCCATCACTGTAGGATTCTTTCAGGGATTTATTCATGTAGCGGATTTTATAATCCCGCCCGACAATAAAGATTCCGTCCGCCAGAAAGTCGAATATGCGGAGGTCGATTGGCTGGGTCATATAGACTACCCTCTCCTCCGGAGATCTACTATGCTTTAATTTTATCATATTCTTCCTTTCTCAGGCATTTTGACGTAGCAACCTTGCAATCATTGTAACAAATTGGAGGAACAATAGAACCTGGGTGAACACCTTGTTGGGCACCAGGGAAATACCTGGGTTTCATGAGGAGAGGGCGTCAGCCCCGTCGGATTACGGCGGGGCGACTGCGCTTCCCAAACCTGCCCTTGGCGCTATCAAAGCAGCTCGTCTGGAGGGATGAAGTGGGGATTCTCGTAGACGTGTGCTCCGTCCACGATTCGGGGGTGTATGCGGAAAATGTCCGAGATCACGTATTCAGGAAGATGAGCCCTGTTGTAAAGGAGAAGCATCATGGCCGGAATCTTAGGCAAGAGTGTGTTGAGCTTAATCTCCCGGTGAATCAGGGCGTTGCCGTCTATGTCGTTTATGAGCTGTGTCACGTCGACAACACTTCTGTAACCACGGTACCCCTCGCTTAAGGTCTCTCGAGCCAGGGCTCTTATTCCCGACTCTCTATTATCGTCGCTTATGAACGACTTGACGAGAGGACATATCTCTGCGTCTGTTTTCAGAATTAGCTGTCCAAAATCCTGATATCTATCGACGTCGACCCCAATTCTCTCCAGAGCCTTTTCCAATCTGGACAGAGTCGACTGATCGGCTATGCAAACGCATTTCTCGTTCAGCTCGAGACCGATCGAGATGAACGGCACGATCATCGATAACTTGTCGTCCACCGATTCGTATACGCAACACAGATGTTCACCGAATTGAGTGTGTGGAGTCGTTTTTAACATTTCTTGCATAAGGCAGCCCCCCTGCAAAGAGATTAGTTATTAATTAAATGATACTCTGTGTTACGCGTTTGAAAATCGGGTAAAGACCTGGTTTTAGTTCGGAAAGCACCTGGGTTTCCAGAAATTGGAAACCCAGGCAACTTTTAATTTAAGGTGTTTTACTGCAGAAAAACTGGACTTTCAGGGCACAATCTGATAAGCTGTAAACAAATTTGAAACAATAAATACAAACTTCTCCGACTCTGGTTGTCCCTCTGGGAGAAGCAGAGCGATGGGTGTGCGGCTTACGGAGTCGGCCTCGCAGAATTTCTGCGGGGTAGCCCGAAGGGTGCGGAGAGCAATCTCTGTGCCTCCCGTGTTTGGAAAGGAGAAAACGTGTTGGAACGCACGCTTTTCAATGGGAGGCGTGCGTTCTTTGTTTCTATCGGCTCAAAAAAAAAGGGGGTTGAGTGGTGGTAGAGGTCGGCGTATCGGAAGAAATATTGAATGAGGTGAAAAAGGCCGCGAGCGACGATGGAAAAATCTCCTGTCCGAAAGCGCGGAGGCTTGCTAAGGAGCTAGGGGTGTCGCCAAAGCTTGTTGGAAAAGCTTGCGACGAACTCGGCATCAAGATCAAGGACTGTGAGTTAGGCTGCTTTTAGCCCCGCAAAACTTCTGCGGGGTGAAAGGAAGGAGATTATGTCCAAACGCATCAGGGCTTTCTTGGTTGGTTTGGGTCTAGTTTTGACGCTCGTGTTAGCGATTCTCATAATACAGGGTTGCATTGGCAAGCAGGCAGCCCCGGCACCCAAACCAAAGCCCACCACACTGATTCTTGCCACCACCACCAGTACCCAGGATACAGGGCTCCTGGATTTTCTGATTCCCAAATTTGAGAAAAGATATAACATCAAAGTGAAAACTATTGCTGTGGGAACCGGCGAGGCGCTGGCCATGGGTCAGCGAGGAGACGCCGACGTGCTTATGGTTCATTCTCGCAAGGCGGAAGACCAGTTTGTTGCTGATGGGTTCGGGGCGAATCGAAGGGACCTTATGTACAACGACTTTGTTATCATCGGTCCCGAAAGTGATCCCGCTGGCATAAAAGGATCTACGGATCCTTCTGCCGCTTTCAAGAAGATTACTCAAAGCCAGGCGACTTTTGTATCCCGGGGAGACAACTCGGGGACTCACAAAAAAGAGCAATCGATCTGGGATAAAGCAGGAATAAAACCCTCTGGAAGCTGGTATGTCAGTGCCGGTCAGGGCATGGGTGAGACGGCCAGGATTACAAATGAGAAGCAGGGGTACACACTAATTGACCGGGGAACCTATCTCGCTCTAAAGAAGAGCCTGAAGCTGGTCATTCTGGTTGAAAACGCAAAAGATCTCCTCAATCCTTATGGTGTGATCGCGGTTAACCCGGCGAAGTTTCCTAAGGTTCATTATGTGGAAGCAATGCTGTTCATAGGCTGGATTACCTCTCCTGATGTCCAGAAGATGATCGGAGAGTTTGGAAAGGACAGGTATGGCCAGGCAATGTTCGTGCCTTTGGCGGTGCCGCAGAAATAAAACCCGTAGGTGCGAAT
>JBAQMN010000020.1:0-2598 GCA_049302895.1 Actinomycetota bacterium
GGATAGTTCTCCATTTTCCCCATAGGTTAGTTGACGAGCCGATAGTCTATCGCTTGATCAAAGACTTTGACCTTGTGATGAACATTCTCAAGGCTTACGTCACACCTCGCGAAGAGGGCCTGATGGTGCTGGAACTCCAGGGGAGGAAGGAAAACTACGAAAAGGGAATCAAGTACTTAAATGATGTCGGCGTGAGGATCGAACCTCTGAGTCAGGACGTCAAACGCAACGATACCAGGTGTACTCACTGTGGCGCTTGTGTAACCATCTGCCCAACCGGAGCCTTGGTTCTCGAACCGCTAACGAGACGGGTTAATTTCTACGATACCAAATGTATTGCCTGTGAGCTGTGCATTAAAGCCTGTCCCGTCGGAGCCATGGAGGTGTATTTCTGATCAGAAACGCGTTCAAGAGAGCAGGACTGGCCACCGCCATAGGAAGCTTCCCCCACCAGAATGTCGACGAGGCTCTTGATTTGATATTCTCAACGATTCCCGACATTCCCGTCTGGCCACAGCTACCTAACCGGGCGCCGGAAGAGAAGATGCTTCCCCAGTATATAGAGGGGTTGCCGGGAATAGTCTGGATCGCAGACGAGAATCGCTTATTTTTTAACACCGAATCGGCTGGTTTCGACGATGCCCTGGTCGAATTCTTCGAGCGCTATTTCGCCGTTGCCGATTCTACTAATCTCGAAGCCTTGGAAAGCTTTGCCATATCCCCCGATTATGCCGCTGGATTTCACGCCTTTCTTAAGCGACTCCGAACTCCCAACTCCCAACTGCGAACTCAATATTTAAAGGGGCAGGTTACTGGTCCGATTACTTTCGGCTTGGGTGTAACCGATCAGACCGGACGCGCCTCCTATTATAATGATTCTCTCCGCCAGGCCATAGTGAAGACGATGGGCCTAAAGGCTAAATGGCAAATCAGCAAGCTAAAGGAGTTCTCCGAAGACATAATCATCTTTATCGACGAGCCGAGTCTGGTTTCCTTTGGATCCTCGGCTTTGATCAGTGTCTCCAGGGAAGACGTGATCCGCGACCTTAATGATGTGATCGAAACGATTCAGGCGGCGGGTGCTCTGGCCGGTGTTCACTGCTGTGGCAGAACCGACTGGTCTCTACTTTTTGGAACAAAGATTGACATTCTGAGCTTTGATGCTTTCGATTATGGAGAGAGCCTCTTCCTCTATCCGGATGAGCTTGGAGATTTCTTAAGGCGGGGAGGAGTAATCGCCTGGGGTATTGTTCCCACCGCTGATAAAGTGGCTTCCGAGAGTATCGAGAGCCTTCTCTTTCGTCTGGAAGGGTTGATCAATAAAGGGACCTCAGTAGAATTTTCTGCCGACGATGTGTTGGCGGCCTCCCTTATCACACCGAGCTGCGGCGCCGGCTCTCTATCAATCGATCTGTCAGAGAAGGTATTCGATCTTCTTTCCAAAGTTTCGAACAAAATGAAGAGTAGCTAAAAAGCGGCAATAGGATGGTGATAGGGGTGGAGTGTACCAAGGAGGACAATCTGAAGACCTGTAACTGTACTTATGAGCCGTGTTCTCGCAAGGGGAAGTGCTGCGAGTGCGTCACTTATCATCGAAAGAGTGGAGAGGTACCGGCTTGTTTCTTTCCCGCTGAGGTTGAGAGAACCTACGACCGCTCCATCGAGCGGCTAATCGAGGCTTATCGTTAGGAGGAGAAACTATGTCTGAAGAGGAAAAAGAAGAAAAGTCGAATGATCTTGAAGACAAGACTGGAGTCTCACAAACCGGTGACGGCAAATTCCACATAAATTATCAGGGAAGTAAAGTTCCGAGTGACGAAAAAGTCCGCGAGATGCTTATCAAGCAGCTGATGGCTCAGGGTAAAAGTCGTAAGGAAGCCGAAGAAGAGCTAAAAAATATCCTCGACACCCCTTGACATTTAGAACACATGTTCGTTAGAATATCTTTAGTGATGCCTGTCCTGAGCGGAGTCGAAGGAATGAACGTTTCGGACAAAATAAGAATTCTTGGTGAATCGGCACAGTATGACATCTGTGCCGCCTGCGGCACGAGTGCCTCTCGAGTTCGATCCCCTATGGGTCGCTGGATCTATCCCAGCTCTCTGCCGGATGGACGAACCGTTCTGCTATTCAAAGTTCTGATGACCAATTCCTGCAAGAACGACTGCTTCTACTGCGTAAACAGGCGAGGCGGGAATTCTCAGCGTGTCAGTTTTAAGCCTGAGGAATTGGCCTCTCTCTTTATGAATCTTTATCGGGAACGCCGGGCCAGTGGTCTCTTCTTAAGCTCCGCCGTCTCATCCTCTACGGCCCGAACCATGGAGGATATGATTAAGACGGTTGAGGTTCTACGGGAGAGATATCAATTTCCGGGCTACGTTCATTTAAAGATTCTCCCTGGTGCCGGCTTTGATTATGTAGAGCGGGCCGTGGAGATAGCCAGCCGGGTTTCACTCAATCTTGAAGCACCTACCAGCGAACATCTGAAGAGGATAGCTCGAAACAAAGATTTTGAAAAGGATATCCTCTTGAGGATGAAGTGGGTAAAATCCCTTGCCTCTTCACAACCGAATAAACTCAAGGCCGGGCAGACCACGC
>JBAQMN010000021.1:0-2101 GCA_049302895.1 Actinomycetota bacterium
GGGCATCCCACCTCAATGAGTTCGGAGTCTTGAGTTCGTAGTTCGGAGATTCAAACCTTAATTCGTCATAAGTATTACGAATTGTTTACTACGAACTCCCAACTCCGGACTCCCAACTCATTGGGGTGGGATGTGTTCGTTTTTGGCGAGAAAGATTTTTTGAGAATCGCCATGGAAGGCAAGGTCGTCCCCCTTATTTATGAGCGCGGGATCGGCGAAGAGACTCCACCACGTGCTTATCTAAAATTAGGGAAAAGTGTTAACTCTTTTTTACTTGAAAGCGCCGGCGGAAGTCCGAATCTGACCGAGTATTCCTTTGTGGGCACGAGTCCGCTCAAGATCGTCAAAACCAGAAAATCCAATCCCCTTTCTGTATTAAGAGATCTTGTTAGAACCTTTGCTCCCGGGAATTTTGAGACGCCTTTCCCCTTCTGGGGCGGTGCCGTGGGTTATTTGAGTTATGACGTCTGCCGGTACATCGAGAGGCTGCCCACTTTGACCGAGGACGATCTCGGGCTTCCCCAAGCGGTCTTTATCTTTCCGGAAATCCTCCTCGTCTTTGCGCACAAGACCGGTAAGCTGTATGTGATCGTAAATCAGATTGTGGGGAAGAATCCGAAAAACGATTTTGAAAAGGCACAATCAAAGCTCGATGAAGTTTTAGCGCAATTGGACAAGCAAGCGGTAGGCGCAAGGAGATTTTGTGACGCAATTTTTTTGGAAAAGGAACGTCGACCTAAAGGTCGACCTCTACAAGGTTTTTGTAGAGGCGGACCTTTAGGTCCGCCCACCGAAATCTCCGAGAACAATTTATTCACACCAAAGGCTTCTCCCACTACAGTCGCCGCTAACCTTACTCAATCCCAATACGAATCCATTGTTCGACGGGCGAAGGAATACATTTTTGCCGGCGATATCTTTCAGGCTAATCTTTCAGTGCGCTTCGAAGTTCCATTCGAAGGGGATCCCTTCGCTCTCTATATGAAGCTTCGAGACATAAACCCCTCACCCTTCGCAGCCTACTTCAACTTTGGACACTTTCATCTGATCTCCTCCTCCCCCGAGCGTTTAATTATGCTGCGTGATGGTGTCGCCCAGACGCGACCGATTGCCGGCACTCGCCGCCGCGGCGACGACCAGCTCGAGGACGAGAAGCTCTCCGGAGATTTGATTCTGAATGAAAAAGAGAGGGCGGAGCACATCATGCTGGTCGATCTGGAGCGAAACGATCTGGGAAGGGTTTGTGAATACGGCACCGTCTTGCCCAGTGAACTCCTGACCGTCGAGAAATACTCGCACGTTATCCACATAGTTTCAAACGTGAAAGGAAAGCTTAAGATGGGCAAGGATCAGTTCGATCTCATCCGGGCGATGTTTCCTGGAGGAACCATCACCGGCTGCCCAAAGGTCAGGTGTATGGAAATAATCGAGGAGCTGGAGCCGACGCGGCGGGGACCGTACACAGGTAGTATCGGTTATTTTGGGTTTAATGGTAATATGGATATGAACATCACCATTCGAACCTTTATAGTTATGGGCGGCAAAGCCTACATACAGGCAGGATCGGGCGTTGTCGCCGATTCGGACCCGACCCGGGAGTATTTTGAGGGCGTGAGCAAGGCGAACGCTCTCTTAAAGGCTGTAGGAGTGGAGGAGGAAAGGATAAAGTGGGAGAGATTGTCTACCTGAACGGCGAACTGGTGCCGGCCTTCCGTGCCCAGATATCCGTACTCGACCGGGGCCTTCTCTATGGTGATGGTCTGTTCGAAACGGTGCGCGTCTACAGCGGAAGCCCCTTTTATGTGGATGCCCATCTGGATCGGCTGTTCTGGGGAGCCAAAAAGTTAAAGATGGAGCTAAAGCTTTCCAGAGATCATTTGAAGCAGGCTGCCTACGACACCATTCAAGCTAATGATGGCAGAGAGGCGATTGTTCGTCTGACTGTAACCCGAGGAATAGCAACGGAGCGGATGAAAATCTCTGCCGATGCCAAGCTGACCATCGTTATTACCTGTGATGATTTCAAGGGACACCCATCTTACCACTATACTTCTGGGGTTGATGTGGTAACGGTAACGGATTCCCGAAGCGACCTCGCTAT
>JBAQMN010000022.1:0-2057 GCA_049302895.1 Actinomycetota bacterium
CCTCGCACATTATCGCGCTAAAGATTTCCCTGGCTGAAAAGACCGAGCACGTTCTGGCCAGCCTGAAGCAAAAAGGGGAGCAGTCTTTCCGGGAACTCTGTCAGGCGGCCACGACCAGGATGGAGATCATCGTTACCTTCTTAGCTCTTCTTGAACTCTTTAAAAAGGGCATGATCGCGGTCTCACAAACCACAACGTTTGGAGATATAAAGGTCACGCTTAAAGAGGAGGGTTCAAAGGATGCTTAAGGCTATTCTCGAAGCACTTCTGTTCGTGGTCGACGAACCTCTTTCTCTAAAAAAGCTGAGCGAGGTCACCGGCGAGACCGAGCAGGATGTTGAGAAGGCGCTGGAAGATTTGAGGCAGGATTATGAGAGCGGAGAGAGGGGCATTCATCTTAAGGAGGTCGCCGGGGGATACCGGTTTTACACCCATCCAGGCTATGCCTCCTACGTCGAAAAGCTCGTTCTGTCTTCTGACTTTCGTCGTTTAACTCAGGCTGCCCTGGAGACGCTGGCCATCATCGCCTACAAACAGCCTCTAACCAGAGCGGAGATTAAAGAGATCAGAGGGGTAAGTGTGGATTCGGTTCTGAACAATCTCATTTCCAAGGGTCTGGTGCAGGAGGTGGGGCGGGAGCAAGGGCCTGGCCAGCCGGCTTTGTACGGAACCACCAAGCGTTTTCTCGAGAGTTTCGGTTTGGGGAGTCTGGACGATCTTCCTCCTTTAGGGGAATTCGAGCCCGCTGAGGAGACAAAGAGCAAAATCCGTCTAAAACTACAACAAGAAGCGTAAAACAGAGAGCAGGGAGCAGGGATGGCCACTTATGGAATAGAGGAGGAGGTTTTTGTCACAGAGCCCGAGCGCCCCACTCTCAAATCCCTCTATTATCTGGCCAGGCTTCTCTGGAAGAATCCTCGACGAAACTACTTTTACACCGCTTCAAACTTTGCCCGGGGTCAAGATATAAAACAGGGTCTGATGAGTGGGATCGAGATCGCCACCGACGCTCACGCCGACGTCGAAAGTTTGATGGCCGATTTTGTCAGCCGCCGAAGGGAACTTATTGAGGTCGTCGACGGGCTCATCGTTCCCCTCGGCCACCTGATAAACTATAGTGCTCCTACCAACACTTGTGCTCTTCAGATTCACATAGGGGATGTCGAAGACATGCCCCGAGTCTACCGAAACCTGGCCCACTTTCTTCCCATTCTCACGCTGCTAACAATAAATGCTCCCTTTGCGGGTAGCAGGTATTTCGGTCAGTCCTTTCGGATCGCCAGTTCTTACGCCATAGGGCTCCTCGAGGAGGATTGGACGGCTCGTTTTCAGGATATTATCTTCGCCAGGCGTCTTAGAACCATCGAGGTTCGCGTGTTTGATCCGGTGTGGGACCTGAACAGAGTGAGGGTTCTTGTGGAGGCTATCGACCGGATAGTGAACTTCGACGGAGATTTGGGTCTCGATATCGAACAGTACAATCGGTGGAGAGAGAGGATTGTCATGGAGGGTTACGTCGGGGAGCTAGATGAACTTTACATGGAGCTCTCAAGTATCTACAATGTGCCTAAAGATCTTCTCTTCCGTACGCCGGCCAATGAGGTAAGAGATTTTTATGAGAAGAACGGTCTGGTAAAGACGTACTCGGCTCTCGACAACGCCTACCGGAACGGGGTTTTTGAGTCTCGACCTATACCTGAGATTAAGGGTGATTCTATAAAGGCCGCCTTGGGCTTCGCCGGATACTACATACCCAAGCTCCCTTACATCCTCTGGAAATTCTGGCGCGAATCGTAACACAGAGAGCAGGGAGCCCTTCGCTCGTGTCATTCTGAGCGAAGCGAAGAATCTCAACTGTAGACCCTTCGCTCCGCTCAGGGTGACACACTGAGTTATTCTTCGAGCGAGCGAAGCGAGTCGAGAAGAGAGGAATCGGCATGGGAATTGCGATATTTGTTTTGGCCGTCATAGTAATTGACTTGGTTGTGCTTTACCTTTTTTTGAGGATGGTCTGGTTTTATCGGGATCCTAAGAGAATGCCGCCCAAAAAGGAAGGG
>JBAQMN010000023.1:0-6489 GCA_049302895.1 Actinomycetota bacterium
ACCCTCCTTGCCTACTCCGCCGAAGTAGCTTTGGCTACGAAGGCTGGACGCCAAGGCTACGGAGGGTTACCCCTCTCGCATTCATCCACGCACTAACGTGCGTGGCTTTCTGCGTAGGAGGGTAAAGCACTTTATTGGATTTATTCGTGAGAATATACACATAGTATTGCTTATCGCCACTCATGATGTGATATTGTATTAGTGTTGAGATTCCGAAACAAGCCTGCCCTGAAGAGATTCTGAACCAATACTGAAACAAGGTTCAGCACAAGGTTCGGAATGACCTTATAATAAAACTTCTTATTTTCAATCACGGAATTGGAGATGCCTCCTTTGAAAACTCTCAAAAATTATCCTTGGAAGCCCTTGAAATCTCACCACAGAAGGGTTAGATTTGTGTTAAAATAAAGGTGGAGAAAGAAGAAGCTGGTCTTTGATAATAATATCTTAGAGAAAGTTTGAGGTCTAGGCAGCAGATGAAGATGCTCGAAAATCAGAAATTCAGGGCGATGCGGTATCGAGCTGAATTTCCAAGGTTTCGAGTCGTCGGGCAGAAGTGATCGAATTTGAAGAAGCAGTTCCTCGGTAGACACTCGAGGCTCCTTCTTGAGATGAAACCCCCTGGGGTTCGTTCACGGTGCGAAAGGTTGTTCTAGACCTCAAATCATTTTTTACGAAAGGTTACAATCCATGGATGAGCTTAAGATACCCTCAAGCATGATGACGCAACATCCCGATGCCACCAAGTACATCCCAATCCAGGCGGAACCGGAGGAGGCCATCTTCTCCCTGACCCCACCCCCTGAGGGCCTCGGCCTGGAAGAGGTTATGATCGATTTTGAGGGAAAACTAACCCCTTATCAGCAAACCTCTCAAATAGTCGCCGGCCTGATCAGCAGGGGAGTTATTCCTGGACGCGACGTCTTTGTCACTCCTCGTATTCCCAGTGGGCGTGAAGAAGGCGTGTTCCGACAGCTGATGGCGCTTATGAGCGTGATCGAGTCCAACTACCGTGCCTGGAAGCAGTCCCAGATCTATGCCGTTCGAGAGGTTATACTTCCCATGGTTTCCAGCCCCGAGGAACTCTTAGCGGTACGGGAAAGAGTAATCGACGTCATAAATCTGGCTCACAAGGAATTCGGATTGAGCAAAGACCCAAACACGGTTCAGCTGATTCCCCTGCTGGAGACCATCCCTGAAATCCTTAAGACCGATTCCATCCTCGAAACCTATATAAGGGGATGCAAAGACAGAGGGCTGGGTGTACCCAGGTTAAGATATTTTCTCGGCCGCTCAGACTCGGCTCTCTCATATGGTCTGGTACCCTCCGTTCTCTCAGTAAAAATTGGTATTGCCAAGGGATACGAGGTTCAAGACAAAACCGGACTTCAAGTGGCACCTATACTGGGTGGCGGAACCCTACCCTTCAGAGGTCATTTCACGTTAGAAAACCTGGAGAATATCTTAAGGGAATATCCGGGTGCCAAAACACTGACCTTTCAGTCTGCTATGAGATACGATCACGGCTACGACAAAACTCGAAAAATGAGGCAAATCCTCCAGGAGAAGCTCCCCAACCTTAAGCCTCTTTCTTTCGATGGTGAAACTTATTCTAAGCTACTGAATATTATTGGCGTTTTCACTAAACACTATCTCCAGAGTCTCAGTCGGCTCGTCGAGCCAATTGGCAAAATCTCCGATCTCATTCCCAATCACCGAGATCGATTGACCAGAAAAGGAGAAGTCGGCTACGCCCGTGATCTGCCGCATCCTGAAAGAATGGCTGAAAATTTATCAGACAAAACCCTGGCCGAAGAGTTAACGACATTCAAGCCGCAACAAACTGTCGCTTTGCCCAGGGCGATCTCCTACACAGCTGCCTGGTACAGCATCGGCCTACCGCCTGAGATTATCGGAACAGGTCGTGGCATTAACGAAGTCGTTCAGCGGTATGGCAAGGATACACTGGAATTCTTATTGGAAGTCTATCCGAGTCTCAAGGCAGATCTTTCCTTTGCCGCTCGATTTGCTGATTTAAAGAATGCTCGAGAATTCTTGCCCGCCGAAAGTCTCTCAGGGTTGGAAAAGGATGTCTCATACATAGATGAGTATTTGGGTGTTAAGTGCGGACCTGTTCTGAAGGAAGATGAGCTTTACACAACGATACTGGAAACCATGAGACCGATGCTCAAAGAGGTTTTCGGACTGGACACGACCGGCATAGTCAGCGACAAGAGCCTGGAGCAGAATCTGATCAAAGAGTGGATTATAAAGCTCGGCTCCATCCGGGGCGGCCTCGGGTAATAAATCCCTGAGGAGAACTTCCTGAAGCGAGGGTATTTAGGGTAAGCGAACTGTGAATTGACCTGCGCGATGTGAGCCCCGACTTGTCGGGGCGAGAAGAGTACAGGTCAAGAGGGTGAGCGTTCCCTGAATACTCGAGCTTACAGGCTAAAGTTCGACGGTTACGCAGGTGAGGGTGCGCGAAACCCCTTCGACTTTCTGAATTTTTGCCACGATCAAATCCCCGATGGCACTGAAATTAGCCGCTTCGATGAAGGCAATGGCATCGTAGGGTCCTGTTACGGCATGGACAGTCTTAACCCCTGGAATCTTTGATACTCCTCGGACAACCTCTGTTGCCTTACCAGGCTCTGCACTGATCAATACATACGCTGTAACCATTTGACACACCCCCCAAATTCACCGTTCATTCTTGAACCTTCTACGGAAACAGCCACTATTCTATCACAAATAATCGATTTATCAACCTTCAAAGCCTTTTCCCCACCCTTGATGGGAGGGGCTAGGGGAGGGTGCCCCCCTCCTTACTCCTCCCCCATCAAGGGGGAGGAGTTTGGATGGTGCGGTAAAAACAACTGCGGTGTCCGGTGTGACAGGCCACCCCAATCTGTTTCACCAGAACAAGAAGAGTGTCGTTATCACAATCGTAGCGTATCTCCTGGACCATCTGCCGATTGCCTGAGTTTGCCCCTTTGTGCCAGAGTTCCTGGCGGCTTCGGCTCCAAAACCACGTCTCCCTCGTTTCCAGGGTTTTCTGGAGAGATTCTTTGTTCATGTAGGCTAACATCAAAACCTGACCGTTTTCAAAATCCTGAACAATGGTCGGGATCAAACCCTTTTCATCAAACTTCAACTCGTCTATTTCCACAAAACCTCCAAATACCAAAAACTAAATATTGTTCGAGCTTGTCGAGAACTTCTTGAGGCCTTCTCGACTCGCTACGCTCGCTCGAAGAATATTCAGGGGCTCGCTCGAAGAATAAAAGATTTATAGACGCACCTCAACGCCGTGCTGCCTAAGATAGTCTTTGACTTGTTTGATTGTCAGCTCACCATAGTGGAAGAGGCCGGCTGCCAGAACCGCATCGGCGTCGGCTTCCCTAATGACCTCAAGAAAGTGCTCGAGTTTCCCGGCGCCACCGGAGGCGATTACAGGAATGTTAACGGCACTGGTGATTGCCCTGGTCAAGGGGATAGCGTAACCATCCCTGGTTCCATCTCTATCCATACTTGTCAGAAGAATCTCGCCAGCCCCCAGACTCTCAACCTTTTTTGCCCACTCAACAGCATCAATCCCAGTTGGCGTCCGTCCGCCATTTATGTAAATCTCCCACCGAGGCGTTTCACTCTGTTGCGCGAATGAATTCGCGCCTACGGTGCGGGGCTGGAAAGCCCCGCCTATCCCGCTTTGGATCCTTTTGGCGTCGATGGCAACAACGATGCACTGGCTGCCAAATTTATCAGCGCTCTCTCTGACAATGCCGGGATCCTTGACAGCAGCGGTATTTATAGAAATCTTGTCGGCGCCGGATTCCAGCAGCGCTCTCATATCTTCGACCGTGCGTATGCCTCCTCCAACTGTGTAAGGAATAAAAACGTTTTCTGCCACGCGGCGCGCCACATCCACCATTATCCCTCGCTCCTCATAAGAAGCGGTGATATCCAGGAACACAAGCTCGTCTGCTTCCTGCTCGTCGTAAATCTGCGCCAGTTCTACAGGATCTCCAGCGTCTTTTAGATTTACAAACTCTACCCCCTTAACCACTCGCCCCTTCATCACATCCAAGCAGGGGATTATTCTTTTAGTCAGCACCAGATGCCACCTCTATGGCCTGCCTCAAGGTAAAAGCCTTTACATACAAAGCCTTTCCGATGACAATTCCTTCCACGCCCAACGGCTCTAATGCCCTCAACGCCTTGATGTTTTCGAGAGTAGAAACACCTCCGGAGGCGATTACAGGAACCCGAATTGCTTCGGCTAATGTTCGGATACCTTCTATATTCGGACCGACCAGGGCACCGTCTCGCTCGATGTCCGTATAGACAATACGACTTATACCCATGTTTTCAACTTCTTTGGCAACCTCCAGAGCATCGACACCCGTAACCTCTCTCCACCCCTGGATAGCGACCTTTCCACCCCTGGCATCGATTCCCACCAAAACTCGCGACCCATACAGTTCCACCGCTTTGCTCACAAAGGCAACGTCGGTTATAACTGTCGTGCCCAGGACTACCTGGGCGACACCCATTTTGAAGAGAGCAGTTAGCACGCCTATGTCCCGGACGCCGCCGCCGAACTCGATAGGAATATCCACCGCCTGAATTATTCTTTTCAGCGCTTCGGTGTTCTGAGGTCTCCCTTTGAAGGCCCCATCGAGATCGATCACATGAAGCATCTCAGCGCCTTCCTTCTGCCATTTCTGAGCCATAAGAGCCGGATCACGAGCGAACACGGTCACCTCGTCCTCGCGTCCCTGAAGAAGACGCACGCACAACCCGTCCTTTATGTCAATCGCCGGATAAACAATCACCTTCTCACCCCCATCAACTGCCCAAAATTTTTCAAGATTTGTAGGCCCCAGGCTCCACTTTTTTCCGGATGAAACTGCACCCCATAGATATTGTCCCGACAGATAACAGAGGAAAAATCTACGCCGTAATCCGTCGTACCCGCCACAACATTCCGATCTTCAGGAGCCGCATAATACGAGTGGGCGAAATAAAAGTAAGCATTCTCCGGAACTCGCTCAAAAATCGGGCAGGGACCAGTTCTTTTCACATTGTTCCAGCCCATCTCTGGAACCTTAACCGTGTTTGGCAAACGTACCACTTCTCCTCTGATGATATCCAGACCCCTCTGCCGGCCGCCCTCTTCACTCCAGGACAAGAGGAGTTGGAGCCCCAGGCAGATTCCCAGCAGAGGCTTGCCTTTTTCGGTTGTTTTTAAAATAATCTTATCCAGCCCACGACCTTTGATGAAATCCATGGCGTCCCTGAAGGCTCCAACGCCGGGCAGAACAACGGCATCGGCTTCATCAATCTCGGGAGCCTTATAAGTAATAGATGCCTCGTAGCCGACCTTCTCGAAGCCCTTCTGAACGCTTCTTAAGTTTCCTATCTCACAATCTATGATGGCAATCAATCTAAAGTTTGCCCTTGGTTGATGGAATATCAGAAATGCGAGGATCTATGGTTGTTGCCATGTCCAGAGCTTTACCTAAACCTTTGAAAACGGCCTCTATTATGTGGTGGGGGTTTCTGCCCGTGAGCAGCCGAACATGCAGAGTCAGCCCGGCGTTATTCGCCACCGCCTGGAGAAACTCGGGGACCAGAGAAGTGTCAAAATTGCCGATGGTCTCGATCGGTAAATCTATATCATAGGCAAGATATGGACGCCCGCTGATATCGACCGCCACCGCCACCAGCGTTTCATCCATGGGAAGAAGACTGTAACCGTAGCGGGCAATTCCTTTCTTGTCTCCCAAACTCTCCTTGATGGCCTGGCCCAGACAGATGCCGACATCCTCAACGGTGTGGTGCGAATCAACTCCCAGATCACCCCGGGCTTCAACTTTTAGATCAAAGAGACCATGACGGGAAAACAGAGAAAGCATGTGGTCGAAGAAGGGAATCTTTGTATCGACGTCGGCTTTGCCCTGACCATCGATATTAAGAGTCAACTCAATCTGCGTTTCTTTTGTCTCTCTCTTTATGGTGCTTATCCGATCTTCCATGTTCTCCCTTCTGTGTTTAGCGGACCTAAATGTCCGCCTCTACATTCTTTTTGCGGACCTAAAGGTCCGCCTCTACGTTTTATTTTGTAGAGGTCGACCTTTAGGTCGACTTCTTCGAAACTCGTAGGCGCGATTTTAATCGTGCACCGGTTGTGCGAATAAATTCGCACCTACGCGCCTAATTCCTGGTGCGCCTGTCCCACAACTTCAGAGATGGTCCGTTTGAGTTCCTCGACGGGCATCCGTTGCTTTTGGTTCTTCTTAAGATAAACAAAAAACTCGATGTTTCCGTCAGAGCCGGTGATGGGAGAGTAAGTTATTCCCTCAATCGTCAAACTTTCATCTTGAAAAAACCGGCAGATATCCAGTAAGACCTCCTCGTGAACCCGGGGGTTCTTAACCAGACCTCCTTTTTCTACCTTTTCGCGGCCCGTCTCAAACTGGGGCT
>JBAQMN010000024.1:0-2699 GCA_049302895.1 Actinomycetota bacterium
AAATACATTCTCGGATATACCTGCACCAACGATGTCACCGCTCGCGACCTCCAGCGAAAAGATGGCCAATGGACACGGGCCAAGAGCTTTGACACCTTCTCACCCATCGGTCCCTGGATCGAAACAGACGTCAATCCGACAGACCTCAAGATTCAACTTCTCCTCAACGGCAAAGTCATGCAATCCTCGTTTACGTCCAACATGATCTTCAACCCCTACCAGCTTGTAAGCTTTGTCTCCAAAGTGATGACTCTCCTTCCAGGAGATGTCATCATGACGGGCACCCCTCCTGGCGTAGGCTCCATGAAAGTGGGCGACACAGTAGAAGTCCGAATCGCTGGCATAGGTTCCCTAAAGAATCGGCTGAAGTCTCCTTCTTAAAAATCTCTGTGTCCCTCTTATTTTTCAAAAACCAGGTGTTTCCCTAGTTTACTCTTTGTTTCCACGTATTAAAATTGTCATGTCTGGATAGTGTTCTAGTAAGCATGGAGAAATTGGCAAATCTGCATAATTTGACAAATCCTAGTTAATTGTGATAGATTTCATTTTTGCGCGCTGCGGAAGTCAGATAAGAATAATTGTTGTTTTAGGTCTCGGCCATGAACGCGTCTAACTGACAGGTGGTTACAACGCGGAAGGGAGGCTGAGATGGAGACCAATGGTGTGGCACCAAAGAACCTCCCAGCGACACCAGCTTCTGAGGAACTGCGATATAGATTAGCTGCTCAGCGGGTTAGAGTGGCAAATAAGAGCCTGCGTTCTCTCTACAAATCCAGCCTCTCTATCGGGTCTACCCTCGAGATCAGTCAGATTCTTGAATCTGTTGTTGACTGCGCCAAAGGGCTTACGCACGCCGAGAAAGCGGCTCTGGTTCTTCTTGGTCCGGAAGGAAATGGCAACTTAGACTTCAAATCGATGATCATAAAGGGTCGCAAGAACCGACTACCCGATACTCTCTGGAGAAATGAGCTTGAGAGGGTCGGTCTAAGAGCGATGCATGATTACCAGCCGGTTGTTATTTGTCAGGAAGACAAAATGATCTGCGTCCCCCTGTTCATCAGGGGAAAAGGTCTCGGTGTGCTGGCTGCTTTCAATTCTTCTCTGGACAAAATTACCGATGACGACATTGTTATTCTTTGTATTTTTGCCAATCAGGCTGCTGTTGCCGTCGAGAACTCCAAGCTTATGGTCAAGGAGGAAAGGTTGGCCGTGGCTCTTGAGCGCGAGCGGATTGCGAGGGAGATGCACGACGGAATCGCCCAGACGCTGTTTACCATCGCGCTTAATGCGGAAGCCTGTCGCAGACTGGTCGGAAAGAAGCCAAATTTGGTACGGCAGAGGCTGAAGGAGCTCAAACAGCAGGCTTTTGACAGCCAGAAGGACGTGCGAAGGCTGATACTGGACATGAAACCGGGCACTCTGGAGGAATTAGGGCTGGTGGCGGCGGTACGCCAGTTCCTGCACAGCCTCGGAAACAACGGCAGGACGCGCATCCGTGTAACTTTCGAGGGAATGGACGAGGCACTCCATCCCATCACCGAGATAAGTCTGTATCGCATTCTGCAAGAGGCGGCCACAAATGCTCTGAAACATGCTTCACCGACCAATTTGAGTGTGGTGTTTAAGTTCAGTGACCAGAGGGTCGTTCTTACGGTACAAGACAATGGCAAAGGGTTCGATGTTCAGAGAGCCCTGAAAGACACCGGCTGTACGGGTCTTGGGTTAAGAAATATGATCGACCGGGCTGAGTGTGCCGGGGGCACGCTCGAGCTGAAGAGCTCTCCTGGTAAGGGCACGACTGTTAAGGCTTCGATACCAGTCCAACGTTTGGGAGTAGCTGAGCATGAACCAAATTAAGATTCTCATCGTTGATGATCACGAGATGGTTCGGCGGGGCTTGAGGACCATCATAGGCGAGCAAAAAGAGTTTAAAGTGGTTGATGAGGCTTGCAATGGCGCAGAGGCCATAGCCAAAGCCAAGAAATTTGAGCCGGACGTTATCCTGATGGACCAGCGCCTGCCCGATATGAGCGGGATCGAGGCGATGAGGGAGGTTCTTGCCAGCGTCCCGTCTGTGCGCACCCTGGTGGTAACGGCCTTCGAGGATGAAGAGGATGTCTTGAGTGCTGTAAAGTCAGGAGCAGTTGGTTACCTTTTGAAGAGTGCGTCGCCGAAGGAGATATTCGATGCGATCAGGAAGGCCAGCAATGGTCAGCCCGTGATGTCTCTCTTTGCCACCCAGGCTATGATGCGACAGATCGTCACCGGCCATGTCGAGTCGGAAGGATCTTTCTTGAGTCAACATTTAACGCCGAGGGAGAAGGAGATTCTACAGCTAATGGCGGAAGGTCTGACGAATAGGGAGTTATCGAAAAAGCTATGGATAAGCGAAAAAACCGTAAAGACCCATGTCAGTAGCATCCTTCACAAATTGGGACAAAAAAGCCGTGCCCAGGCAGTAATACAGGCCTTGCACAGTGGTATAATTCGCGAACATCAAAAAGACTGAAGCAACTCTGTAGGGGCGGGGTCTCTGTCCGCCCTAAATGACGTAATTCAGATAAACAAAGACCTAAGTCTTTAGACCGATGATTCCATCGGTCTTTTTGTTTACCCAAAAATCGGGCTGGCGCTCGATGGTTTTTTGTTTTTCGCCTCCATATGATGGAGAAAACCCCCATAAATAAGGAGGTAAAATG
>JBAQMN010000025.1:0-7960 GCA_049302895.1 Actinomycetota bacterium
ACGCAAGAGTTGGTTGTACCGAGGTCAATACCAATCGCTTTTGCCATTTCCGTCACTCCTTTAAACTCAGTTTTTGGAAGCTAAGATTCCCGACAATTCTCCTTGCTACATCTATTATAATAAAACCTGAGTCTATTGTTGTCAAGCTTTTTCAAGGATTTTCAAAGGGGAACTGAGCAGGTCAATGCCCATATTCTTTCTTTTCGTAGATCAGAAGCGAAAGGAGCACGGCTGCGGAAAAGGCTGTAAGGGCGCCGTAGAAGAAGGTGGCTGGTGGCCCGATCTTGTCCCAAAGGAGACCGCCGATGATGCTTGCCGGCAGGAAAGCCAAACCTACAGAGCTGTGGTAAACCCCTAAAGCGGTGCCCCTCTGCTCCTCCGGAGCCAGATCAGCCACGAAAGCTCGTTCCACCGTATCAGCTATCCCCTTGTAAAGACCATAGAATACGAATAGGAACCAAACGAAAACTGTGCTGGTGGCGAGGGCAAAGCCAAGGTAAACGAGGCCAAAAATCCCATAGCCGAGAATAAGAACCGTCTTCCTTCCCACACGATCCGAGAGAACCCCTGCCGGGACGGAAAACAGAGCGTAGATAGTATTGAACAGGGTGTAGACAAGAAGCACAAGGCCGACAGTGATTCCGAGATCGCGGGCGCGCAGAATAAGAAAAACATCACTGGAGTTTCCAATAGAAAACAGGATAACAACAAAGATTAAAAGTTTTAGCCGCCGATCGAAGCCTTTGAAACTCAGTTTGGGCACCTCAGCGCCGGATCGAGGCCAGCGCTTTTTCTCCCTGACAAATCGAAACAAGAACAAAGCCACTATCCCGGGAATTACTGCAATGAGAAAAACCTTGCGGTAGCTGCCTCCCACCAATGGAAGAATGGCAAAGGCGATCAGCGGTCCAACCACTGCTCCCATCGAATCCATCGCCCGATGAAAGCCATAAGATCTCCCGCGTTTGTCCTCCTGGCTTGTCTCGGCTATCAAAGCATCTCGCGGCGCGGTTCTGACGCCTTTGCCAAGTCTATCAGAGAAGCGAACCCCCAGAACCTGAGACCAGGAGGTAGAGATAAAAAGGAATGGCCGCGTTGCGACGGAAAGAAAGTATCCCCAGAAGGTCAGGGATTTTCTCTTTCCCCAGCGGTCAGAAAGCCAGCCAGAGAACACCTTTGAAACTGAAGCGGTGCTTTCCGCTACGCCCTCGATCAGGCCGATGACGGCTTTGTCGGCTTGAATAACCGTGGCAAGAAAGAGGGGAAGAAGCGGATAGATCATCTCGCTGGAGATGTCCTGAAAGAAGCTTACGAGACCGAGAACAAAGACGTTTCGGCTTACCCCGAACGGATCCCCTTTTCCTTTTGCCTTTCCCATTTCAAAATCTCCAGGCGAACCAGAGGAAGTCCAGAAAACCCGAAAAGCCGTCGCGCCCTTGAATCCTAATCCGTTTCAAATCATAAACATCAACGTTTTTGCCGTTTCCTCCATCCTGGACCGAAACAGCTCCTCGGTATCCACTCTCTTTAACAATCCTTTCGAGCCGCGGGTTCATTTCCCCATAAGGATAAGATAAGAAACGAACCGGCCTTCCCAGCTTCTCTTCGAGAATCACCCTGGACCCAAGAATTTCGCGCCTCAATTCCTCCTCCGTCATTAGAGTCATTATTGTGTGCCGGTGGTTAAGCGTGTGAGATTCTATATCCACGCCTCGTTTCTGTAATCTTTTGATTTCTTGCCAGGATAGCATCCTCAGCCTGGGAGCACGAGACCCTTCATCCCAAAAATTCGTTCCACCTACGCCATTAACGACGACAAAAATTGTTGCCTTAAAACCATATTTTCTCAAAACAGGCTCGGCGTAAAAATAGTTATCCTCGTACCCATCGTCGAACGTTATAACCATGGATCTGCGTGGAAGCCTCTTCCCTTTTTCTACGTATTCGACTACGTCATTCAGGGAAACCGTCTGGTAGCCTCGCCACTTGAGATATCTCATCTGGAGATCGAAAAACCAGAGTGGCTCTCGAAGTCCTAGCGCGCGGCGGGGAGCGACCCGGTGATATCTGATAACCGGAACCCCGGCACCCTTGAGCCGAGCTTCCTTATAGATATACAGGCCCGAAAATAAAAAAATTATCAAGAAGATTATTAAGATTAGCCTTTTCATGCGGGTTTATTCTTTCCTTCCTTAGGCCTCCTCCAGGTGTTCTCTCTTCTTTTCCTCCCACCCCTCAATTAGTTCGTCGTAAACCTTCTCTGTCTCCCCGATGGTTCGACGCAGATTAAATTCCTCCTCTGCCCGTCTCCTGCCTGCCATTCCCATCTGAATGGCTACCTCTTTGTTTAGAAGGAGAAAGGAAATAGCCTTGGCAAGGGGCATGGGCTTTCTGGGAGGAACCAAAAACCCGGTTTCGCGATCAAGAACAACCTCTGGAATTCCTCCGACAGCCGTAGCAACCACCGGTTTCCCCGCCGCCATCGCCTCCAGAACCGTTAAGGGAAGCCCCTCCGTGAGCGAGGGAAGAACAAAAATGTCACAGGCAGCCAGGATATCCCTGACATCGTCTCTGAAACCCGTAAAGAATATCTTCCTCCGAACTCCTGACTTTTCCACCATAATCTCCAGATCCTTCTTTAGCGGGCCGTCTCCGACGATAAGAAACTGAGCGTTGGGGACTTCTCTCAGAACGTGGGTGGCCGCAGTTAAGAGAAACTTGACCCCCTTCTGAGGAGCTAAACGAGCCACCGTAACTACCAGGGGAGCCTTGCTCGGAAGGGACAACTGGTGCTTCAGGGCAGTCACGCGCCGAGATGAGAAGGAAACCGCCGACCGAAGACTTATTCCGTTGTGGATCATCGTAACCTTCGAGTTCTCTGCTTTTCCTTTGTCGATCACTCGTCGGCGCAGGGCCTTAGACACGGTGATAACACGGTCCGCCATCGAGGGAAGAAATCTTTCCGTAACGTCGTAGAAAAGATGCTTAAATCTCCCGGCGCCCTCCTCCACTATAAAGTTATGAAGAGTAAAGACGGTGAGAGGAGCCTTGGCCCAGCGAGCCGCCAAGCCTCCCAGCAAGGCGGCTTTATAGCTGTGGGCGTGGACCATAAAGATTCCCTCGTCCTTGATTATATTCCGCAGATGAAGAATGGCCTTTATGTCGCGGATAAACCGCAGGCCTTCGCCCACGTCCACCAGGTAGGTGATGACATTCTTGTTCTTCAAATCCTCAATAACAGAATTTTCAGGACCGGCTACATAGACCTGATATTTTTCGGGATCAAGGTGATCGATGAGGGAGAGGATATGGGTTTTTATGCCACCCGCTACCGGACGCACAACATAAAGAACTTTCAGTTTTCTCTCGACCGAGAAACTTAAGGGGACCGAAACACCCTTGTCCCCGTAGAAAACTTCTTCTCTTGTCGCCCTTCTAAGCAGATTCTCCCAAACGTCCTTGAACCTTCCCCAATCGACGCTCCATGGTTTGTCTTTCACCAAAGAGTACCTCTACACCTCGCTTTTTCCCCTTATGAGCATGTCACGCAGGATTGCGACAAGTTCCCAACGGTCTTGGGCATATGTGACCACCTTGTTAATAGCCTGTTTATCGCTCAAGTCGGGCTCGTAAACAAACACGGGCGGGTAGTTCTCCATCTGCTCCAAAGCCGTTATAAGCTTTGTTTCGCAGAGGCATTTGAGCTCGCGCTCGATCTCCCTTGTTTCCCTGCCCAGACAGAGAGCCAGCCTATCTGAAGTCAGCACGATGAATGGATTGTAGTGGTAGAACCTAATTATCTCCCAGGCTAAAGGGGATGCCCCTAACTTCTTTATCAGTCCTTTTGTCTCCTTACCGAGGCGCTTCAGAATTTCTTCGGCCTTTTTTCCGTTTCTCCTGGTCATATGCTTACCTGCTTACCGCCCTGTCTTCATCCTCAAGATCTTAGCTAATATCTTGAGCCTCTTGTCTCGATCACCGATGCAGCCCGCAAACAATTTGACCTGCCGAGCGAGCTCGTTCCCAGGGTCGTAACTATAGATTACATCGTTGTTTTTCCGCTTTTTAAGGAGACCCTTCTGAACCAGCTCTTCCAAAGCTTCGCTTACGTCAGCTTCCTTTCTGCCCAGCCGGCTGGCTATGTCGATCGCCGTGCCCGTTGTCTCTGGATTCAGACAAAAAAAGGCAACGACATCCCACTTTACAAAGGAGTCGACATAATTCTCGATAAACAGAGCGAGCTCTTGATCCATATCCAAGCTGATTGACATCCAATTGCCCTTCTTGACTCGAAGAGACACAGCGCCAGAGTATCGTTTATTCTATCACTTCGCGCCCGCTGTCTCAATAAACCACGCTACAGTCTTCTCAAGACCTTCCTCAATGTTTATTTCGGCATGCCAACCCAATATACTTATGGCTTTATCTGAATTAATGTGCATCGCTCTAATCTCCCCCGCCCTCTCCGAAAGATATCGAGGACCCCTGTCAAATTTTGTTAGTTTTTTGAGGCTTTGATAAACCGATTTTACTGTAGTTTCGTGGCCCGTACCGATGACGAAACGCCTCACAGTGTCTTCTTTCGTGAGATTCTGACACGAAAGAAGCGCTCGAACGACGTCTCTTACGTAAACGAAATCCCGAGTCTGCTCACCTGTTCCGTAGATCGCTGGCTGCCCTCCGCTTACCATCTCCTGAGTGAAAATGGCTATGACGCCCCCTTCTCCAAAAGGATCCTGGCGAGGTCCATAGACGTTACCCAAAACGAGAATGTCGGCCGACAGATGGTGCGCTTTCTGGAAATGACGGATATAGTCCTCGGCTGCCTTCTTGCTGGCACCATAAGGTGAAAGGGGGTGGGAGGGATGGTCCTCATCCACAGGAAGATATTTGGGCTCTCCGAATACCGCCACCGACGAGGTAAAAACAAACTTTTTCACGCCAAACTTGACGGCGTTCTGAAGGAGATTTATCGTCCCGAGAATATTGGTCCGGGCGTCGGCCACCGGATCCTCGATCGATTTTTGAACATTGGCCTGAGCCGCCAGATGGAAGATGGTTTCGAAGGGCCCCTGTGCAAATATCTCTTCCAGAGAATCATTGATATCGATCTTACGAAGAGAAAAATTGGGGTGAGATCGAGCCTGCCTTACATTATCTTCTCGGCCGCTGCTGAAATCGTCGATAACCGTGACCAGATGGCCGGCTGCCAACAGAGCGTCAACGAGGTGAGAACCGATGAAACCAGCCCCTCCCGTCACCAAAACCCTGCTCATGATTAGGGGCGGTATCCCCCTACGAAGCCGTAGATGGGGGACTCTTTGACGTAACTTCCCGTGTAGGGAGCGTGAATGTAAAGACCTCCTCCGGTGTAGATACCAACATGTCTTCCGCCGTTAGAATAAACGATGTCTCCGGGTTGAAGCTCGTCCCAGCTAAGGTTAGGGGTATAGTCCACGGTTCTGTTGAGATAGATTCCCACCTGAGCATAGCAGTACGACACCAGACCTGAACAGTCGAAGCCGTAATCAGGTGAGTTTCCGCCGTAAACATAAGGCACTCCGATCATGGCATAGGCGATACCAACCACACCACCAACCGGACTCCTCTTGTTTCCTTTGACGATAGACTGAATCGGTGTTGGATCAGCGCGGTTGCTTTGACTTCTCGCAATATTCTCTAAACTGGAAATCTCCCCCTGTAGGGTAGAGAGACGCGCTTTTTTCTCGCTAAGACTCGATCCAATTCTCGATCTTTCCTGTTCGATTTGGGAAACCAAAGCTACCTGGCGCGCTTTCGCCGTCTCAAGATCCGCTTCCCTCTTATTTATTTCCTCTTTGGTTTTTCGTATCTGCTCCACGAGACGAGAATCCTGCTTGCCGATGCGGTTAAGGAGATTGAAGCGCTGTGTCAGGTCATTGATAGTCTTGCTTCCGCAAATGACCTCGATCAAACTCACACCACTATACTTATAAATGCCTTTTAGTCGCTGATTATAAACATCTATGGCGAGATTCAGATTCTTCTCGCACTGCCTTAACTGCTCTGTGTTTTCTGAAATAGTCTGATTTGTCTTCTCTAATGAAGCACCTGCTTCGTCGTTTCGCTCAATAGCCGCCTGAAGCTCACTGTTGATGCTCTCAATCTCGGACCGGACTTGCTGCTCCTGAGACCTCTTTTCTTCAACCGGAGTAGCAAAAGACAAAGGTGCGGAAGCAAGCACCAATAGAAGGCTCAAAATCGATATTAAAAGGCATCGAAAAATTTTTCCGTTAACAATCATCAGTGGCTCTTTGCTCCAAAAAAGAAAGCTGCGAGTTTCGAGCCACAAGCAACGAGCATTTAAATCTCTCGCTGCTCGCCGCTCGCGGCCCGCAGCCAACAAAATCTGTTGCTTTTAGAAGTAGCTGGCGATGTCCCCAGCCACCACAGGATCTCCTCCAACCCACAGTTCGAATTGGAGGTGGCCAACACCATCAACTACACCTAAGGGTTGGCCTGCCACAACATAAGCACCTGCACCGTAGAAAGGCTCGATATGACCATAGGCGGTCATATAGCCGTCGCCTTCGAGTATTAGATAATTCCCGCCAGACTCAGTCACAGTCCCATTGTGAGCAGCATAGGCTACTACTCCCGAGCCACTCATCAAATCATAGCCGTCCCCGCCCGGAATCCAAACGTTGTGGCCGGGTTTACTTCCGCCGGTTCCGTAGCCTGTTCCATGATCGCTTCTCTCGCCGGGTGCGTAATCGCCCAGGAGACTGTAGGTGAGGTTGCCTAATGGTGGATGGAGAGCCGCGCCGGTTCTTCGAGATGCTTGACCGCCTGATCGAGAACCGGATGAACGTTCGCGAGCGCTCTTTGCAGCGCGGGCTGCCTCCTCCTCATCGATGCGAGCGATCTCAGATAGCAAGCTTGCCAGGACGTTCTCCTTGTCAGAAAGACGCTTATCGATATCTTCCTTCTTCGCAGCTAGATCACGGGTTATGGCGGCTTGCTGTTCTCGCTCAGCATTGAGTTCACGAGCCCCCTTCTCCACCTCTTTCTTCTGAGCCTCGACCTGTCTGACTACGGCCGCATCCTGGTTTCCAATGCGCGTTAAGAGATCGAGGCGCTGGACGAAGTCATCGATGCTTTTGCTTCCGAAGATTACCTCTATGGCGTAGACACTCCCGTGTTTGTAGATTCCCGAGGCTCTCTTGTTGATAATCTGGAGGGACCTGGCAAGTTCTTTGGCCACACGCTCAAGCTGCTGCTCATTCTCGCTGATTTTGTTGTTGATTTCATCGAGTTTTGAACTGGCCTGATTGTACTTTTCGATGGCCTCCGACAGCTCAGCGTTCAATCGATTAACCTCGGTTTGAACCTGCTGAGATTCGGATTTTTTAGAGGAGGTGTCCGCCGCTACCGTGAGCGGCAGCAGCAGAACCTGAATAGATAGAAGGCATACTAAGGCTAAAACCTTCTGAAACTTTCCAGCCTTACCTCTAATTTCGATCACCTCGAATGGTCTGATCTTCGATTCTTCAGGACAAGTTTCAGAATTGTTAAACCTTACCACACCGAGTTTCGAAATGCAACCCCTACGGAATTCCCCTCAGCATCCCAGGGCGCGGCTCGTTTGTCACTCGAAAAGACGGAGTCTCGCGCCCCAAGAACACTAACAGTCATTGCGAGGAGCGCAAGCAACGAAGCAATCTCACAAGGAACCGTTCGGGTGGGATTGCTTCGCTCCCGGAGCCTGCCCTGAGCAAAGCGAAGGGGTCGCCCGCAATGACAGATAGTGCCCCGCATAAACCTATTGACATTAGTCTCATAGAATAGAGTCGACCTAAAGGTCGACCTCTACAGGGTTTTGTAGAGGCGGACCTTTAGGTCCGCACAGCAACGGCAAAGTGTGGGCTAAAGTAACTGATAATACTTCCCCCTCCCTTGAGGGGAGGGGGTAGGGGAGGGT
>JBAQMN010000026.1:0-5532 GCA_049302895.1 Actinomycetota bacterium
CATCGAACGCTTTTCTGCTCCGGCTGCCTTTAATTTCTGCAGCTATGTTGTGAGCCACAACATCCGCCTGGTAATGGGCGAATACCCCGGCCTTTGGCAGCATTAGCGGTTTGTCCTGCTTGTACCTACCGGGAAGCGAAATTGTGGTTATATCACCTATGGCGAAAACATCCTCGCCCGAGGCCTTGAGTGTTTCTCTTTCAACTGGAATCCATCCTGTTTCATTGGTCAATCCAGATTTTTGTACTGCCTCAGGACTCCTATGAGGTGGAATTCCAATCAAGAGGTTGAATTCTGCCCTCTGTCCTTCCGAAAAGACAATTTCGTTCTTGGTTGAATCAATCGAGCTTACCTGGAGATTTGGATTGAAGCCAATTCCACGGCTCTCGAGCACTTGCTCTAAAGCTTTTCCCAGAACAGGGCCGGCAGCAGGCATTGGCTGAGGCTCCGGGGTAAAGATTTCCAGATTAATCTTTCCTCTAATATCTTTTTCACGGAAGAGATAATCTAAAAGAAGAGTTGCTTCGTAGGGAGCGGCTGGACATTTAAAGGGCATACTTGAGATCAGGACGACGACATTACCGCCTTCGAAATGCTCAATCTCCTCCTTCAGTTTTAGGATGCCATTCAAATCGTAGAGATTATGAGCGCTTTCACTAAAACCAGGAATAGCCTCTGGGGCAAGTCGAGCTCCAAGGGAGATTACCAGATAATCATAAGCCATGTCGCCTTCATCCGTTTCTACTATCTTGCGCGAAGGAATGATGTTCTCGACTTTCGCTTTAACAAACTCAATTCCCTTCTCTTTTAGTGGTTCCAGGTCCTTAACAACCTTTGTCTTATCTCTCAATCCGATTAAAAGCCACAGAAAGGAAAAGGCAAGCTCATGAACGGGCTTTTGGTCGACCATAACAACCTGGTGATTCTTCGGGAGCTCCCGACGAAGCTGGTTAGCAGTAACAAGCCCACCTGATCCGCCACCCAAAATTAGTATAGTTTTCCCTTGACCTATCTTTGTCACCCTCTTAATTATTGACCCTCTTAAACACAGTGTGTCATAATGTAACTATAGTTACAAGTTCACAATCTAAGTCCGCACAATGCCATAAAAGTTAGAACTTAGAAGCTAAACGAATAATTAGAGGGGGTAAACCTGTTGAAAGAAATCCTCGTCGACCTGGAAAAATGTCTTGCCTGTAAAACCTGCGAAATCACCTGCGCTGTTGAGCACTCTCAGTCAAAAAACTTATTCTCCGCCATCTTTGAAAAGCCACTCCCCAAGCAGAGAGTCTTTGTGGAATACGCCGAAGGATATGAGCTCGGAACGTCGTTTCCAATTCAGTGCCGCCACTGTGAGGATGCGCCCTGTGTCGGAGCCTGCATCAGTGGGGCAATGACCAAGGATGAAAAGACCGGTATCGTCTCAGTCGATGAAGACAGATGCATCGGCTGCTCGATGTGTGTTATGGTCTGTCCCTTCGGGGTTATCGTCCCCGCAGAGGAGACAAGGATCTCTCTTAAATGCGACCAGTGCAAGCATAGAGAGATTCCTGCTTGCGTCGAAAGTTGCCCTGTTGAAGCGCTGCAGTATCTTGACCCAGGAGAAGTAACTGAGGAGAAGAGGAAAAAGATCGTTCGGATAGTAGCAGGCACCAAGCCAAGGGTGGAAAAAGGAATTCTCACCGGGCTGACATTAAAGTAATTCACTGAAAGTAACTATAAGGAGGAATTAGAATGAATGAGCTGGTGAAAAAGTCCCTTGATCCAGCCGCCCAGGAGGTAATTAAAAAAGCAGAAAAGGAGAAAATAGAGGTTATTTGGGATCGCTATGAAGCGATGCTTCCCCAATGCGGTTTTGGAGAATTGGGCATCTGCTGTCGTAACTGCCTCCAGGGGCCTTGTCGCATTGATCCTTTCGGACAAGGAGCACAAAAGGGTATCTGTGGAGCAACTGCTGATACCATTGTTGCCCGGAATCTGGACCGAGCCATCGCCGGGGGCACCGCTTCCCATTCCGACCACGCTCGCCACGTTGCTTTGACTCTGTTGGCGGTAGCAGAAGGAAAGACTCAATCCTACTCAATTAAAGACGAAACAAAGTTGAAAGCTGTGGCAGAACGAATTGGCGTTAAAACCGAGGGAAAATCTACCAAAGACCTGGCCAAAGAGGTAGCTCGAGCTGCTCTGGAAGACTATTCTCGGCAGGATGTTAGCATCCCTCTCACCTGGGCAGCGACCACAGTGACCAAAGGAAGAGTAGAGGCACTGGCAAATATCAATGCTATCCCCCACAACATCGATGCCACTGTCACCGAAATCATGCACCGCACCACAATGGGAGTGGATGCGGACCCAGTTAACCTGCTTACAGGAGGGATAAAGTGTGCCGTCGCTGACTATAGTGGCTGCCATATCGCCACTGACTTGCAGGACATCCTTTTTGGAACTCCGCAACCGATAGTAACCACGGCTAATCTTGGCTCACTTAAAAAGGATGCAGTCAACATTGCTGTGCACGGCCACAATCCACTTTTGAGTGAGATTGTCGTTGAGACCGCTCAGAAAATGAATGATTCAGTGGTCAATCAGGGGATCAGTGGAGGGATCAATGTGGTTGGCATCTGCTGCACCGGAAATGAGGTCTTGCAGCGCCATGGGGTCCCTCTGGCCACGAGCTCCATCTCACAGGAGCTGGCCATTATAACCGGCGCTCTGGATGCAATGGTCGTCGACTACCAGTGTGTCTTCCCTTCAGTGGCCACCGTCGCCGAATGCTACCACACCAAACTTATCACCACGATGCCCATTGCCAAGATCCCCGGCGCAGAGCATATCGAGTTCAACGAGGAAAATGCCACTGAAGCTGCCAAAAAGATAGTCGAGACAGCCATCGAGGCTTACAAGAAGCGTGACCCGAATATGGTAAGTATTCCAGATGCTAAAACCACTGCCTACGCCGGCTTTAGCGCTGAGGCCATCGTTGGGGCTCTTGCCAAGGTGGATTCGGAAAACCCTCTCAAGCCTCTTATCGACAACATTGTTAATGGAAATATCTTAGGAATTGCTCTGATTGCTGGTTGCAACAATGTCAAGATTGCTCAGGACTCCGCCCACCTTGCTATTGCTAAGGAGTTGGCTAGGAACAATGTTTTATTGTTGGCTACTGGCTGTGCGGCGGGAGCTTACGCCAGACACGGATTCTTGACGCCTGAAGCAACCAATAAATATGCTGGGGATGGCTTGCGAGCAGTGTTAACTGCGGTAGGGCAGGCAGCTGGCCTGGACGGACCTCTCCCGCTTGTACTTCACATGGGCTCCTGTGTCGATAACAGCCGAGCAGTCGACGTCGCAGTGGCTGTTGCCAATCAACTTGGAGTGGATTTAAGCCAGCTTCCTGTCGTTGCATCAGCTCCGGAAGCTCTTACTGAAAAGGCCATTGCCATTGGTACCTGGGCAGTAGCTGGCGGACTTCCTACCCACGTTGGCGTTGTTCCTCCGGTGCTCGGCAGTCCAATTGTCACTAAATTACTTACAGAAACCGCCAAAGATCTTCTCGGTGGGTACTTCATTGTTGACACTGACCCCCTCTCCTCAGCAGCAAAACTGATTGAGGCAATCAAGGAGCGACGTAAAGGGTTAAATATTTAGAGGTTGAAAGATGGACAAGAAGATTGAATATCTTATCCTTGGAAATGGTGTGGCAGCAATCAATGCCTGCATGGCAATAAGAAAGATTAGCCAGACGGGTACCGTGACAATCATCTCGACAGAAAAATATCCAGCTTACTCGGCTGCTCTTATCACCTATCTTGTTGCTGGAGAGAAGGATGAGAAAGATTTAATCCTTTATCCAATGGATTGGTACAAACAAAACAATATTGAGATCATCTTGGGAGAAAGAGTTGTCAAAGTTGAACCTGCCTCAAAAAGAGTTACCTTGAGTGACAGAAAGAAACTTTTCTACGAAAAGCTGCTTATCGCTACTGGCGCCTCTTCCCTACTGCCCAAAATCCCGGGAATAGATCAGCTGCCAGTTTTCAGTTTGCGAGCCCTCGACGATGCTAAAAGGATAATTCGAGCCCTCACGCCTAAAGTTAAAAATGTAGTCGTTATCGGTGCCGGATTGGTGGGGCTTAAGACAGCTGAGGCTCTGAAGAAAAGGGGGCTAAATGTCGCCCTTATTGAGCAGTTTGACCAGGTTCTTCCCAGAAATTTGGATCGGCAGGGAGCCGAAATTGTCCAAAGCTGGCTGCAAAGAGAAGGGGTAGTAGTTAAGCTTGGTCAAACGGTGAAGGAAATCCAAAGCGACAACGTGGTTCTAGATAGCGGAGAAAAAATTCCCTGCGAAATGGTTATCGTTGCCGCCGGGGTTCGCCCTAACCTCGACTTCCTGGAAGGGTCTGGCATCACGGTGAAGCAAGGGATTCTGGTCAATGATCGATGTGAGACCAATATGAAGGATGTCTATGCCGCTGGTGATGTAGCCAAGCCAACCGATCTGATTAGTGGTGAGACAGGCGTCAATGCTATCTGGCCAGCTGCCAGCAAGATGGGCAAGGTTGCCGGAAGTAATACGGCTGGAAAAGCGGCACGCTTTGAGGGTGGTCTCCCCATGAATTCAATGAACCTTTTTGGTTTGACAGCCATCTCCTTCGGGGTTGTCAAGGAGGAAAAGGGCGATGAGAAGATTGTGGGAGATCTCAATCCAGCTGAAGGTATCTATCAAAAAGTTGTCTTGAGAAACAACCGAATTGTTGGAGCAGTTTTGATCGGCAAGAACAGAAATGCTGGAGTGCTGCTGGGGCTGCTTAAAAACGGAGTGGATGTCTCTCCGTTCAAAGATTCTCTACTGAAGAAGACTTTCAACTATGCCAAGGTTTTGTCTCTAAGGAGTTGAGTGCAGTTTGTTAATCGGCTTTCTTTACCAGGTGCCACCAGTCGGATTTTGGGCTCCTGTTGCCAACGCCATCAACCGCCCAGACTCGCCATCTTTCCCTCATCCCACTCAGTAGTTCAAAAGGGGTCCGAGTGATTCGTCAACCATCGAAGGCTTTTATGCTCTGCTGCCTTTGATTTCTGCTGCTATGTTTTGTCTTAGATCAGAGAGATTCGATCGACTGCTGCCAGGTTCGGATGTGACGTTCCTCGTCGTGCAGATTCTTCTCGGTAATCTTTCTGGTTTGGTCGTCAAAGGGGATCTCTTGAAGCATCTTGCTATAGTCTTTGACCGCTTTTGTCTCGAATGCGATGTCCCCTTTGAGAATCATCCTTTTACCCAGTAGACGTGGAGCAAAGCCAGCCATCTTCCCAACTATCCAGAACAGATGCCGAAGTGGAGAAGGTTTACCCCCAGAACGGGTCAGGCTCTCGTAGAATGAGTCGATGTGAGTCTGCTCATTCTCCATAGCTGCCACCAGCTTTTCGGCAATCTCGCTTCCGCTAAAAGCACCAATCTGAACACGATAGATCTCGACCGCCATCGTTTCCAGGTTATGCAGTTTTCGAAGCGCCTTAACTACCTGATCCATGCTT
>JBAQMN010000027.1:0-6262 GCA_049302895.1 Actinomycetota bacterium
ACCCTCCTTGCCTACTCCGCCGAAGTAGCTTTGGCTACGAAGGCTGGACGCCAAGGCTACGGAGGGTTACCCCTCTCGCATTCATCCACGCACTAACGTGCGTGGCTTTCTGCGTAGGAGGGTAAAGAGTAGTATTTTGTCGCCTTTGATCAGGCTCGCAGAATGCTCTTGTCCCACCTAGCGGCGGCTGATGGCGCGGATGACGACGAGAAAAAGAACAGCTCCGATAAAAGCTACGAAGACGCTCCAGAGATTTAGGCCGGTGACTCCGGTCCTCCCTATGAGCGAAAAAAGCCATCCGCCGATGACGGCGCCGATGACACCGATGGCGATGTTGACCAGACAGCCCCGGCCTCGTCCCCGAACGGCAATCGAAGCCAGCGTACCAGCGATTAATCCAACGATTATCCAGGCTAAGACGCTCATGTATCAGGACTCTCTTAGCCAAGCATTATCGTCTTGGTTTTCCGCTTGCCTCAGCAAGAAAGGCATCTTTGACATGATGAAATCCTGACATTTATTTATTAGGTAGTCTTAGGAAATACGAGTTTCTTGTTTAAATTTGGTGCTTTACGTTCCGCTGATTGCTTTTTCGGGGTATCAAACAATGTTGTTTGTTCTCGTAAGAAGGTTTTTATCCTTCTCTCAGCTAATTCGGTATATTCCCTATTGTTATCATACCCCACGTAGTGCCTGTTTATTTTTAGGGCTGCTATGCATGCGGTGCCGCTACCGACAAATGGATCAAGCACGACCTCATTTTCAAATGTATAGAGCTGAACCAATCGATATGGTAATTCCACAGGGAAGGGTGCAGGATGTCCAACTTCTCTTGCTGACACAGCCGGAAAAGTCCATACACTTTTAGTGTACTCCAAAAACTCTTCTTTGGAGATTGTGCTTTTCCGATCTCTTACTAGCCTTTTTCTGTTAAAGGTGCTCTTCGAAAAGACCAAAATATATTCGTGAATGTCTCTCAATGTGGGATTAGCAGCTGATAACCAACTGCCCCAGGCAGTTGAAGGGCTTCCACTTGATGCTTTGTTCCAGATTACTTCACCCCGCATCAGAAATCCTAAATCAAGCATATCCTCAATGATAAAGGCATGAAGAGCAATGTAAGGCTTCCTCCCTAAATTTGCGACGTTGATGCACGCTCTTCCTCCAGGAACAAGTACCCTGTAAACCTCACTCCATACCCTTTTCAGAAAAGTCCTGTATTCAGCAAGGGTAAGGTTTTCATCGTATTCTTTACCAACATTATAAGGAGGCGAAGTAACCATTAGATGAACGCTACTATCTGGTAATTCCTCCATCCTCTCACTAGATTTACAAAAGATCTTATCTAGGACGTGAGATTGTACAACATTTTCTATATATTCAACCACCTCTTCTCGCGGCAATCCCTCATATAATTTGCTCGTATAAAAAGAAGTAGAATCGTGATTTATTCTTCCAGGTGAGCCAAAAGCACTTGTTTGGGTGCCCTTTTTCCGATTGAGTGCCATGTCAATCCTCCCCCCAGTAGTCAACCCATCTTTTATAAGGATCATAGTCAATCTTAGTGCGCTGCCAAACAATCTCTATAGATTTTGTGTCCCTATCTCTTATCAGTCGAAGTAAACCTTCCTTGCTGTATCTACATGATCTTCACCAAATTTATGAATCAGCAACGCAATTAATATATTTTCACGAAGTGAGCCTACTTGCATTCCGACCTTGCCGGCTCTTTAACTTTCCAACTCTGCGAGATTAAACAGAAGTGGTAAGCGGGTCTTGATTTTCTGCACTAGACTTTGATCTTTAAATATCTCCGTCAAATGGCTTGACATTTATGCTCCGCCACTGACAGTCTTATGTGGTCTATCGACCCTTGCCACCCTTCCGAAACTTGTATGAATGACTCCAGTATTTATCGTGGGCTGAGAAGAATCGGTCGAGCGACTCCTCCAAAACATTAATCTTACCTTTGCCAGGATCAAGAGTATGACCGAGCTGCTGTAATTTCTCTTTATAGGCTTTCATTGCTTCTTTTTCATTTGCATAGGAAGATAGAATCTTGCCTTTGTAAATGAGATAGTATCTCTTGGGCTCAGGTGTATTTTGTGTATTCCGTTCTAGCGAGAGACCGATCTTTGGAACATATTGTCTGAACATCTCACACTATCTCCAATATTTCCCCTGCAACTGACTTTATCTATTCGCACTCTCTCACGTTGTATTTTACCAAACTTAAGAAAATGTTTCAGAAATAGCTTAGCAAACACTCGTTCGTACTTCAAGGAATCTGAGAAAAAAGTTGGCCGCTTGCAGAGAAAGATCGGGGGGATTCGAACGCCGTGCTCCGCCATAGCGGCTACGCGACGGCGAGTCGCTCGCACTCTATACATGGCTCGCTCTTCAAAGGGGAAACCCAGCGTTTCCCCCACTTCGTGAACTTACAACCTACTACTAACAACTGACAACCAAAACCTACACCCTCAACTCGTGTGGCCTGTTGTAAGTTGTTTGTTGCCCCGACTAGTCGGGGCTGGCTGGGGCGGGAGGATTCGAACCTCCGAATGGCGGATCCAAATTCCGCTGTGTTACCACTTCACCACGCCCCACCATGTCTATTTTACATCAAATAGATAGGGGCGGACACAAAGGTTCGCCCCTACGTTAATGGACTGGTGATCCTCTTGTTAAATCTTATTATTTCTTAGATTCTTCCTCACCTGGATCCTCAGGTATCTCCTCGCGAGCTTTCTCTTCGGCTGCTTCTTCAGGCTCTTCGCTTACCGGTGTTTCCTCAGCAGGTGCCTCCTCAGCCAGAACTTGCTCTTCCGGAGCAGCCTCTTCAGACGCTGGTGGTGCTTCCTCAGACGCTGGTGGTGCTTCCTCAGACGGCTCTGCCACAGCAGGCCCGGCTTCCTTCTGTCGCTCGTACTCCTCCAGAACCGCCGTCTGAACCATCTCGCGAATCTCAGATTTGATGGGGTGGGCAACATCCCGGAATTCTCCATTGGGAAGCCTGCGGCTTGGCATCGCCACAAATAGTCCCTTCTCTCCTTGAACAATCCGCAGGTCGTGGACGACAAATTCGTCGTCGATGGTAATAGACGCGAAGGCCTTTACCCTTTCCCTGTCGACCACACGCATGGACACTGCTGTTACGTTCATCTTTCCTCCTCCTTAAGTCTGTTTGCCAACCTTCGCTTCTCGTTCTTCGCTCTTCGCGCTTGATTTTTCTTTCTTAGTTCTTTTTATAACTTTCTGCACCAATTCTAAATCAACTTGCTTGTCCACATCAATTCCAATCTCTGGATAAGGTGTCGCAATAGCCTTGCCTCGAGCATCTAATAGATTCGTGACCCTTTTTTCTGCGTCGGCAAGACTTAAACGTCGAGAGACAAATTTGATGATAAAATTAAACCCCAGCGTCTGTACCAGCTTAAACGGGCTTTTCCTTAGATTATAAGCCTTCTCCAACAGTTCAAAATTGTTCTGGAGAGCCGTCGGTGAGACGAGGCTCACGTTTCCGCCCGTGAACGTGCCCTCCCTAAGAGTAGCGTAGGTTCTCTTGGTCTCAGGATAACGCGCCATAATAACATCTTTGGGAATGATAGCGTAGTATATTTCGGCTTCTTCTCGGTGACAGCGGGAAATAAAATCTTCGATTGCCTCAGGAGAGACGAGAGGGATGTCACACGAGGTTAAGAATACTTTTGACGAGGCATCGGTTTTTGATCCCAGACTGTCTAAACCAGCCCGAATATTTGCGATGAAATCTTTAGCCAAAAGAACGTCGTCCACCTTAGAAACCCAGGATTCGGATTGAGCATCCGCGGGGACTAAAGCAACGATTCGGCCGATGGAGGGAGATTCTCTGAGGGCGTCGACGACGTACTCAATCATGGGCTTCTTGTCAATTTTGATCAAAGCCTTGCTGATTGTCGTATCTTTTGAGTCCTTAAGAGTTCCGCCGCCAAGAATTATTGCATCGATCATCTTAGTTTCTCAACTGTTTGCATTATAACTCTACAACCTCGACTCCCTTTTGGCAAGAGGTAGCCAGGTTGACCTCATCCACCTTTGTTTTTAAAGCAGCAAAGACTGCTTTCGCTTTCTCCTCGGAAGAAACCAGGGCGAAAACTGTTGGGCCACTGCCAGTCATTGAGACCCCGTCGGCGCCAGCCTTCAGAGTCTCTTCCTTAAGGTTAAGAATCTCCGGATAACTCCTAGCAGTCACCGCTTCGAGTGCATTATAGAGATTTTTGGAGACAGCTATGGGATCGCCCCTCTCTATCCCCCTTAGTAAAGCCCTTTGCACTTGAGCAGGATTTACGGGCGGAGGAGATCCAATCTCGTCAAATTCCTGATAGATTCGGGACGTGGAAACCGAACCGGGAGGCGTCGCCGTCACAATCCAACATCTTGGCATATTCTTAAGCCGGGAAAGAATCTCACCCTTTCCCTTGGCCAACTGAGTGCCTCCGCTAAGGAAAAAGGGAACATCGGCTCCGATCTTTTCGGCCAGACTTCTCAGTTTTGTTAAAGAGAGGCCCAGATCGTAGAGACAGTTCAGTCCGATCAAGGTGGCCGCGGCATCGGCACTCCCCCCACCCAGACCAGCCGCAACCGGAATTTCCTTGTCTACCTCGATCCGTGTTCCTTCCGGTAAGTCCGTTTCCTCCCTCATAAGTTCGAGAGCCACTGCAACCAGATCGTCTTTAAAAACACCTACCGGATAATTTTTGTAGACAATCTCGTCTTTATCGGCCTTTGAAAAGACAAGATGGTCAGCGAGGCTTATGCTCTGCATAACAGATTCGATATTGTGGTAGCCGTCGGGACGTTTATCGAGGACGTTGAGGAAGAGGTTTATCTTTGAGTAAGCCTTGACTCTAAGCAAAGTTATCTAAAATCGATCCGGAAGCCAGGGGAAAAGTTCCTCACCGGTTTGGGGACAGACAAGTTTTATGGTTTTGGTGAGAACGTCGGCGTAGCTGTAGGATGCCTTTCTGAACTGGTCTTTATCTTCAAAGAGGATAATAAAGAGATTGGGATAGGTTTCTTCTACAACACCCTCTTTCTCCCACATCAGACCCCTACCCTTAGCTGTCCTCATCCTGACCTTCTTGCCTACAAAGGCGTCGAGGTCAGACTTGATTCGGCCCAACGCTTCCTGTTGTGGGAGTGAGATTAGAGCCATCTATCCCCTTTCTTAATTCATGTTTATTCTATCACAAACTCTGAGGAATTCAAAGTCGCGTTTTGTAATGTCTTATGAATAAAAGCGAAATCATTCATGCCCAGAAGTTCTCCGCGGGATGTGACTTTGAACCCCTCCGCCTCAAGTTTCTTTAGACCTTCGGTGATTTGAGGAAGACTGTAAGGGAGGCCTTTTGCACCAAGAAGCGCCGCCCGGACCATCTTTCGCCTCTGTTGAAATATTGCCTGAATCAGCCGGAAGAAGGCGGCTTCGTCGTCTACAGAAACGCGGGGTTGCCTTAAGCGAGTTAGTTTGACAATGGCTGAATCTACCCTAGGCGGGGGAAAAAAAACGTGGCGAGAGACC
Source organism: Actinomycetota bacterium (assembly GCA_049302895.1). Taxonomy (GTDB): domain Bacteria; phylum Actinomycetota; class JAHEXW01; order JAHEXW01; family JBAQMN01; genus JBAQMN01. The sequence goes on from JBAQMN010000027.1 coordinate 5,561, forward strand.
TCCAAAATCTTCTCTATGTCCGCATGATATTGAACCTTTAATGAAAAAACGCCATAATCTTTTTCTCCTGCCTGGGCCAGCATTCTCTCCGCTATCTCTTTCTGAACCATGACTACCAGAAAGTTAATCGATGGACATCCTTCCAGGACTTTTACGATGGCAGGTGCCGCTATATTATAAGGAAGGTTCGATACAAGCTTGTAAGAATCGGGACCTCCTAAGAGTGAACACAGATCGAGTCTCAGGGCATCTCCCTCAACGATGTGAACGTTTGCGTAGGAAGCGAGGGTTTCTTTTAGGATGGTTATGAACTTACGGTCAAGCTCGATAGCAACAACCTTCTTGGCCTCCGAAGCGAGGCCTTCCGTCAGAGTGCCGATGCCGGGGCCAATCTCAAGAACCGTATCGCCGGAAGTTAACTGCGCCGCCTCAACTTCTTTCCTCAAAATATTTCCGTCGACCAGAAAATGCTGCCCCAGTCTCTTGGTCAACCTGATATCGTATTTCTTCAAAATCTCTTTAGTTTTAGACGGACGAACAATCGTTAGTTCCATGGAATTCCCGCGTGGACTATTCGGGCGGACAGAGACCTGCCCGTCCGGCAGGCGGGCGTCCGCCCCTACGAGTGTGATGGTACATTGTAGGGGCCGACCTCAGTGTCGGCTCGCCCTGACATCATCACCACTCGAGTTTGACGTAGAT
>JBAQMN010000028.1:0-10123 GCA_049302895.1 Actinomycetota bacterium
AGCCAGGTGCCGTTGGTGCTGTCCAAATCAAGCACGAAGAAGTTGTCGTTTTCTCTTCTTATTTCTGCGTGGTGGCGAGAAACACTGGGATCAGGGATGATAATGTCGTTTCCCTCCAGCCGACCGATGGTAGTCGCATCTTTGGTCAGGAAGTATATTTCTTTCTCTTGGCCTTTGATGAGAAGGATCAAGGATGCTTTGACGTCGGCTCGAGGTGGGTATCCTCGGCTACCTTGTTCAATTGCGGCTTCTGGGTGCGGGGCTGGAAAGCCCCGCCTATCCGGTTCGACAGGTGCTACCAACTTGCTTTCCAGCTTAACTTCTCCTAGAGACAAGTTCTCTTTTTCTTCCAGGTAGATCTCAGGCGGAGCTATAAAGGTGTAGTTTCTGGCCCTCGCCTCTTTTTCCAAGAATTCCTTTAATTCCTTTACGAGCTGGGATTCAAAGGAGGAAAATCCCTGTTTGTCTTCCGGACTCAAGAAGAAAGTGTAATGGTTGGGGACATAAACCGTTGAGACGCCTACAGTCTTGTTCTCGTCCATCTCTCTCACCAGTTTTTTGGCTAATTCCACGGGCTGCGCGCCGGATTTAAAACCTTTTACAAAAACACCTTCAACCAACTCTTCTAATTTTTTCTCGAAATCCTTAAGGAAACTCAAGCTACCCCACAACCAACTCGGTTTTGTCCTTTTCTTCCTCTCTGGTAGGTTTTTCGGGTATCTCACGCGGAATTAGCATGATTAAGCCTACGAGTATTATAAGGGAAAGGAAAAACTGTTGCATTAGTCTGTCCATGGAGGCAAGGCCCCGGTGGGAGTAGGAAAGAAGAATCGTTTGTCCCAAGAGAAGAGCCCCGGCGGAGAGCGCCCCCCGCCACAAATCGCCGCGAAGAGTCTTTCGAGAGACAAGAATGCTAACCAGGGCGGCAACGCCTCCCCAGAGCAGAGGCTGAATCACAAGCAACGGATTCAAGACAAAGGGCTGAATAAGGGATTTAAGAAGGCCAATGGGATAGATTTCTCCACTCAGCTTGGAGAGCAAATGGTACGTGTTGGGAGCGGCGATGTATCTTATTTCGCTGGCTGTAAAGAGATCTACAAATTCCGCCGTCAATCCGCCCAAAGTTCCTAAGATGAAAGCCTGGATGGGATTCCAGAAAAGGCCACTTATTAAAGGGTAAGCCAGACCGACTCCGATGTGGCTCAAAAACGGTGACGATGCGATGAAGACTGAGGGAGTTGGGGAAATGACCAGGAGGGCGAGTCCATACAGAGCGATTAGCAGTAGAAAAAAAATGGACAGGGCGATGGAGAAATTGGCTAACGGGAGGACAAAAACAGCCAGAGCGGCGATGATGCCCATCCGGGGAAGGATCAGGGTGATTACCAGAATGGCAAAGGGAACAAACCTGGCAATCTCTGAGGGGTAGAAAGTGGTTTCAGAAAGCAAATACCAGGAAAGAAAGGCGATAAAAGTTGCATTCAGGAATCTTTGCAAGCCGGCGCGGTGTCTATCAACAAATGCTTTTATTCTAAGCTTCTCGCTGGCCACAAAGTCTCTAACCGATTCCGGGCTTTCCCGGCGGCTTACGGCACTCTTTGTCGGTTCATAAAGGGGACGAAGAACTTTTCGAGCTGGTATCTTTGCTTCACGAAAAGCCTCCAAGCCGTGTCTTAGGTCTATTGTGCTGGAGATTCTGTTTTCGCGATCCTTCTCCAGGCTTCTAAAAATCAGTCTCTCCAGATCACCGGGCACACCAGGATTGATCTCGCGAATCGGTGTGGGATCGATGTTCAACACCTTATATACTATTCCACCCGGAGTGGCTGACGAAAATGGCACATCGCCGGTGAGCATCTGGTATATCATAACTGACAGGGAAAAAATGTCTGTTCGCTCGTCGATTCGGTTTCCTCTTGCCTGTTCAGGAGACATGTAAGCAAAGGTGCCCAGAATGTCGCCTTCTTTTGTTAGATTAGAAGACGCCAGGTGGGCTATACCGAAGTCTGTCACTTTGACGTCTCCATTCCGTGTAATCATGATATTTTCAGGCTTGATGTCCCGATGGATAACGTTTTTCAGGTGAGCAGCCTCCAGGGCGTCGGCGATCTGGATAGCTATGTCCAGCGTCTCCTCCAGGCTGAGTTGAGGTTTGATTTCGAGAACTTCCGCCAGGGAGACGCCGTCGATAAACTCCATTGTCAGGTAGTAGAAGTCATTTTCCTTGTCGAGTTCATAGACGGTGACTACGTTGGGGTGGTCGAGCTTAGCGGCCGCTCTGGCTTCACTCAAAGCCCGGAAGGCACTCTGAGGATTGGCATCGATTCTTTTTATTGCCACAACGCGCCCCATCTTGGTGTCGAACGCCTTATAGACTTGACCAAATCCGCCACGGCCAAGTCTTTCTAAAACTTCGTATCGATCGAGGAAGGTTTCTTTTGCCATTCTTTTTCTCCGAGATAGTGCTCCACCAATTTTACCCTACAAACGTCACCATATGCTATAATATGCGGAAGCGTAATGATGCTGTGATACAATATATTTGGAATGCCCCCGTGGCGGAACTGGTAGACGCGCAGCGTTCAGGGCGCTGTAGCCGTGAGGCTGTGCTGGTTCAAATCCAGTCGGGGGCACCAACGTTTAGTCGGAAATTCGGGTTCACCAAGGGGTGATGTAGTGGCTTACGAAACTATGCCCTATAATCGGAGGAGACGCCCCTCATGGGGCATAAATCCACGTGTCATAATCGTTGCTCTCATCGTCATATTTCTCCTTCTCTGTCTTATTGGAAGAGGCACCTTCTCTCGACTGGGATGTAGCCGTGCTGGGGCTTTGAAAGACTACATCAACGAAACGAGGAAGGTAACAGACCAATCAAACAAGTTCGCCCGGGATTTTAACGATGTCAAAAACAACATAAAAGAAGTCTCACGGAAAGAGCTCAACCAGAGGCTGGACAATTTGGCCAGGAGCACAAAGAAAATAGCTTCTGATGCCCGTAAGATCGAGCCTCCCGCGGAAATGGAGAAGGCCAATCTCTATCTGATACTCTCCCTCGATTTAAGGGCTTCGTCCTTCGAAAGACTAAAACCGGCCATTTTTAATGCTTTGGCAGATAAGGATCTTGAAGTGGCGGCGAAGCAAGTCAGTTTTGCTCTTAAAGATCTCACCCTGAGCGACAGAGCCTTCTCTCTTTTTCACTCCGAGGCCCAGAAAGTTCTGGGAAGTCATAAGGTTTCCTTTGTCTCTGCTCCTTCATCCGTCTATTTATCCTCTGGAGCTGAGTATGAGATTGGAAACGTTCTCGATTTCTTGAAGGACATTCAGGGTGTCAGCAGTCTGTCGGAAATTCACGGGGTAGCCATTGCCGAGCTATCGGTAAAGCCCGAGGCGAAATCTGAGATCAACGGGGTAAGTAAACTACCCAATACTGACAGTATTTCCATGACCGTAACTGTGGAGAATCAAGGAAACCAGGTAGAAGTGAACATACCTGTGAAGATTACTCTCAAAAGCGAGACCCAGCCGAAGGCTCAGGAGGCAAGAAAAACTATTGGTTCGCTATCTCCCAAGCAGAAAAAGTCGGTTACGATTGTGAATCTTAAACCCACTACAGGTGACATAATCAATTTGCTCACTGTAACAGCGGGACCGGTTCCAGGTGAGAAGTTTCTGGAAAACAACACTCTCGAGTATAAGTTTACGGTGGAGAGAAAATAGAAGCGTGGCGCTTCGCTGCTTCGTATATTTCTTTTAAAGGCTTTCCAGCTTTTTGCGCTAATTCCGCGCAATCCTCGTATTCGGGAGAGAGACTAACAATTTTCCCCGCTAACTTTCCTATCTTTACTCGAACCGACCCGAATTCTGTTTCTACCCGAATCTCCTCTCTGACAAGAGTTTTTCGAGCAATCTTCTGCAGGCGTACACCAAAAGTGCCGGTCTCTTTAAAGACTATCTCGGACAAAGCCTTTTCTTTACCCATCGGTGCTAAGGCGGATAGGGTCAGAGCGGGACGATTCTTCTTCATGAAGATCGGGGTAAACCAGACATCTAAGGCACCTGCCTTCAGAAGTCTTTCCATTGTGTATCCGAGGATCTCCGACGTAGTATCGTCAATATTAGTCTCAAGAAGAAAAACCTCATCAACGTCGTTGGTTGCCGACGGCTCAACACCAGAAGTTGATTCGCCGATCAGCACGCGTAGCACGTTTGGTGTTTCAAGGTCGGCGGTGCCGGCTCCGTACCCGACGGAAGTTATTTTCATGGCGGGTGTCTCCCCGAAAGATTTGGCGACGGTCTTGATAATGGCTGCGCCGGTGGGAGTGACCGTTTCAATAGATTCAGCGCCAGGGCGGACAGGTATTCCTTTAAGAATCTCCAGAGTGGCCGGGGCAGGCCGGCTAATGGGCAGCACCGAAGAGTGGACTTCCTTGATATCAAGTAGTTTCAGCGAGATGGAGGCGCCCACCACGTCGATGATAGAATCGGCCGCACCTATCTCATGAAAATGAATCTTCTCTAAAGAAACACCGTGCACCACTTGCTCTGCCTCCCCCAGGGTTAGAAAGATTTGCACGGCTCGCTCCTTTACTTCCCGAGCGAGTTTGCTTTCAGTGATTAGTTTTTCGATATCAGTGTAGGACCGATGGCGATCCTCTGGCGTACTCTTAATTATGGCTCGGGTTGCTTTAATTCCTCGCTTACGAGTTTTCCTAACTGTGATTGTGTATCCCTGATTGAGAGGCAACTTTGTTAGTTCTTCCCTAAGAGAATCGACGGAAAGTCCGGCATCAATCAGCGCACCCAGCACCATATCGCCACTTATTCCACCGAGGCAATCAAAGTAGGCAATCCTCACTCCAACCCCCGATCGTTATTAGTTTTTGGTTCTTAGTTATTAGTTATTAGTTATTAGTTAGGAAGAACTACCAACTAACAACTGCCAACCAACCAAGAACTACGAACTGTTTTCTGTTATTTGCGCTGGTTGATGAGGGCGGCCAGGTAACCGGCGCCAAATCCATTGTCGATGTTTACCACGGCTACCCCTGGAGCGCAGGAGTTCAACATGGAAAGGAGAGCCGTGATGCCCCGGAAGCTCGCCCCATAACCAACGCTGGTAGGCACGGCAATAACAGGACACCCCACCATACCCCCGATGAGGCTGGGTAGAGCTCCCTCCATACCCGCCACGGCCACGATGGCCCGAGCCTTTGATAGTTTGTTTCGAAAGGCAATCAAGCGGTGAACTCCAGCTACTCCTACATCGTATATGCGCTCGACTTTTGTTCCCATCAGTTCTGCAGTGATGGCTGCCTCCTCGGCAACGGGGATGTCGGTTGTTCCCGCGGTAACGACCAGAACAAGTCCGTTCTTTTGACACCTTTTCTCTCGTTCAACCAGGATTAGACGGGCGGATTCAAAATATCTGGCTTCGGGTGCCGCTTTTTTGATTGCTTTAAAGGCTTCCTCACTGGCTTTTGTGGCGAGTATATTGCCCCCGTCTTCCAGTCGTTTCTTGACGATTTCTTGGAGTTGAGAAGGAGTCTTGCCCGGACAGTAAATAACCTCTGGAAAGCCCCGCCTCAAGGCGCGATGCTGGTCTATTTTGGCGAAACCAAGGTCCGAGAAAGGTAGTTCCCTCAGCTTTTCGAGAGCATCTTCGATGCCGGTTTCGCCCTTTTTAACTGAATTTAGCAAGCTTTTAATCTCTTTTTCTAACAAGGTATCCTCTGTTGGTCGACCTGAACGTCGACCTGCCTATGGCAGGCGGACCTTCAGGTCCACTCTTCCGCCGCTCGGTTCATTCATGCTACCTGTTCTGTATCCCTGCAAATCAAGAGTTATGTACTTTAATCTCGCCCCTTTGAGTTTTTCAACGATCTCTTCTGAGTGATTCAAAAGCAGGGGCATGCTGTCCTTTGAGACTTCGATTCGGGCACTTCGGTCATCATGGAGACGTAGTCGAACCTCTTTCAGCCCCAAATCTCTCAGGAAATCTTCTCCCTCTTCAATGATTTTGAGACGCTCGGAGGTTATCTTCATACCATAAGGAATTCGGCTCGCCAGACAGGCCATAGTCTCTTTGTCCCAGTTCATAAGGCCGCGCTCCCTGGCAAGCTGACGGATTTCCTCTTTGGTCAGTCCTGCTTCAGCCAAAGGGTGTCCCACCCCTTCCTCGTTAGCTGCCAAAATACCGGGACGGAAGTCAGCCAAATCGTCATAATTAGTTCCATCAACGATTTGAAACTCTTCTGTTGGTTTAGAAATCTTCTTGAGCCTGGTGTACAGGTCTTTCTTGCACCAGTAACACCGATCCACCGGATTCGCACAAAACTTGTCGTTGCTCAAGCCATTATTGTTAACGATCAAGTGCTCAACTCCTAAGCCACTGGCTATTTTTTGGGCGTTTTGGAGCTCCCGAGCGGGAAAAACCTCCGATCTCTCTGTTACTCCAATAGTAGCCGGACCGAGTACGTCCCTGGCGGTCGCAAGGAGAAAGGTGCTATCAACTCCTCCCGAGAAGGCGACGAGAACCCTTTCCATCTGGCGTAGATTCGATTTGAGCTGGTTGAACTTCTCTTGCGTAGATGTCATGATTATTCTTTAATATAACACATTGATTATGTTAGAATGTAACCATGGAGGCAATCCTTCGCTCACCTTTCACCTTCTTGTTTTTAACCAGTCTTGTCTTAATTTTGTTTGTCTGGGTAGGAGTGCTGGCTTACAATTTCTCAAAGTTCAGACACCAGCTGGGTGTCGTAACGCGAGGAATGGGCCGGGCCAATCTTGAAGAAGTGATTTTGAGACACGTACAGCGCATCGATGAGCTCGAAAAACGCCTTGCTGAGCTGGAGCATTCGCAGCAGATACAAGGCAATTCGATTCTCTCAACGCTAAAACACGTCGGTTTGGTTCGATTTAACGCCTTTGACGACATGGGTGGAGAACTCAGCTTTGCCGCCGCTTTGCTGGACGATCATGGGAATGGCCTGGTGTTCAGCACCATAAGCGGCAGAACAGAAACTCGAACATATGCCAAGCTGGTTCAGGGAGGCAAATCCCATCTAGTCCTCTCAGGCGAGGAGCAGCGGGCGATTCAGCAGGCAATGGGGTCAAAATCTTATGACTAATAAGGTGGCCGGAGACAAGATCGGATATCTGGGTCCACCGGGGACTTTTGCAGAAGAAGCTCTCTTGAGCATCCTGAGAGTCGACGAGGGAACTCTGGTTCCCTATCCTACGGTGCCCGATATTATTCAGGCGGTAGAAAAAGGGAAGGTCCCCAGGGGTATCATTCCCATCGAGAACTCTATTGAGGGTTCCATCAATGTTACCCTTGATATTATGGCTTTTGAATCCAATGTCCTGATCGAGAGGGAAATCATCATTCCGGTTAGACACAATCTAATAGCTCGAAGAGGGATGAAAATCACCGATATAAAGGGTATTGTATCTCAGCCTCATGCCACGGCTCAGTGCCGGCTCTATTTGGCCAAAAACCTTCCCGACATCCCGATAATTGCTGCTAATAGCACGGCGGAAGCCGTGAAAAGGATTGCTGAGAGTGACAAGTCCTACGCGGCAATAGGAACTACCCTGGCGGCAAAACTTTATGGACTATCGGTTCTGGCCAAGGATATCGAGGACTACAAGGACAATCAGACCAGATTCGTCATTGTTGGGAAGGAAAAGACACCTCGAACCGGTCACGATAAAACCTCCATTATCTGCATGATTCATGAGGACAGACCGGGTAGTCTCCTTCAGATCCTCCAGGAGTTTGCCTACCGTTATATTAATCTGACAAAAATTGAATCGCGGCCAGCCAAAAAGGCTTTGGGCGAATACATGTTCTTCATCGATATGGAGGGACACATCGACGACCCCATCGTGGCGGAGGCCATAAACTGCCTTAAGTGCAAGATCAAAGACGTCAAGTTCTTGGGATCTTATCCACGAGGCTGATGTGCTGAGTATAAAGTTTGTCCGGGAAAACCTCGACTTAGTCAAGAAGAGCTTGAAGGACCGGAGTTTCGAGGGGAAGATGCTCGCCCACCTTGACAAACTTGTTGAGCTGGACAAGAGAAGGCATTCTGTTCTGATAGAGGCAGAGGAACTCAAGGCAGCCAAGAACAGGGCGTCTGACCAGATAAGCCAGTTAAAGAGGCAGGGCAAGAAGGTAGATAAAGAGATCAATGGGGTTAGGGAGCTTTCCCACCGGATCCACGGCCTTGACGATGCTCTGAGGGCAACCGAAACGGCCATAAGGTCTATTCTCCTCGATACCCCAAACGTCCCCCACCAGTCGGTTCCTGTTGGACAGGATCCCTCTGATAATGTGGAAGTTAGAAGATTTGGAAAGGAGCCTCATTTTGACTTTAAGCCCAAGCCCCACTGGGAGATTGGCGAGGCACTGGGAATTCTCGATTTTGAGCGGGGGACCAAGATCGCTGGCGCTCGTTTTGTCCTCCTTAAAGGAATGGGCGCTCTTCTTGAGAGAGCGCTGATAAGCTTCATGCTTGACCTCCACACGAAGGAAAATGGATACACGGAGATTTTTCCACCTCTCATGGTTAACACCGAAACCATGACCGGAACCGGACAACTCCCCAAATTCGCCGTAGAGCTCTACAAGTGCAAGGACGACGATCTTTATCTCATTCCCACGGCTGAGGTGCCTGTGACCAACATTCATCGCGACGAGATTCTTGACGGGAGTATGCTTCCCCTGAAATACGTGGCTTACACCCCTTGCTTTCGCCGGGAGGCTGGTTCTTATGGGAAAGACATCCGCGGGATCATTCGACAGCACCAGTTTAACAAGGTTGAACTGGTGAAGTTCACAAGACCCGAAGAATCCTACGATGAACTCGAATCCCTGACCGCCGATGCCGAGGGAGTGCTTCAGAAGCTTAATCTTTATCATCGAGTGGTCATTTTGTGCACGGGTGATTTGGGCTTTTCCGGCGCTAAAACCTACGATATCGAGGGTTGGATCCCGAGCTCGGGTGGATTTAAAGAGATATCCTCCTGCACCAATTTCGAGGATTACCAGGCGAGACGCATCAACATCCGTTTTCGCCCGGAGCCAAAGGCAAAACCTGAATACGTCCACACTTTGAACGGATCGGGTGTGGCCATCGGCCGCACAGTTGCCGCTATCATAGAACAGTTTCAGCAGAAAGATGGAAGCGTCTTGATACCCGAAGCCCTGCGCTCTTACATGGGCGGCCTGGAAAAACTCTCCGCGTAGCGTCACATCGCGCTCTTTTGCTTGCTCGCATTGTGTTTTTCAGAGTATAATTGGAGTAATGAGTTTGATTAAGTAAGGAGGTAGAGGTGAAAAGGTTTTCGATTCCGAGGGTAGCGCACTGTAGCGAAGGCTGCTTATTTAAGTCCTGAGCAAGACACAAAACTGCTTCTTAAGCAAATTTTGAGAGCCCCGCCAGAGGCGGGGCTCTTTTCTTTGTTCTCTTGTGAAGAAATCTTGAAAGTGGTGTTGACTCTGGCAGAAAGAGTACGCCCCTAGGTACGAATCACGCTAAACACCAGTTCAAACCCACAATTCCAAATTGTCTTAAAATCCCCTGTATGCTAAACTTAGTCTGGAGGCTATCTGTAGGCATCAACAGGTGGAGGGATGTCCGAGAGGTTTAAGGAGGCGGTCTTGAAAACCGCTGTCTGCCGTAAGGTGGACCGGGGGTTCGAATCCCTCTCCCTCCGCCATCCTTCGCCAAGGCTTCGGATGGCAAGCCAGCACAGTTTTGGCGAAGGATGTCCTTCGCCCGTCCTCCGCAGTAGCACTGCTACGGAGGATGGATAGCTTCTCGCTGTCGCGTAGCCGCTATGGCGGAGCACGGCGTTCGAATCCCTCTCCGCCAACGAAATAAAAGGCTTACTTGAAGGCAAGAAAGGTAAATTGTATTACGAGGATGTATTTAGAGAGCTGAATAAACGAAAGGTACGCTACCTGGTGGTTGGAGGTATTGCGGTCAATCTGTATGGAGTTCCTCGGGCGACGATGGATCTAGATCTAATGGTGGACACAGAAGGAGAAAATCTCTTGAAGTTCGTTGATGCTATCGAAGAGATGGGGTATAGGCCGAGAGTTCCAGTG
>JBAQMN010000029.1:0-9674 GCA_049302895.1 Actinomycetota bacterium
ATAGACGCCTTACGTCTCATACCGCATCCCTACGAGTTTTATCTCTATTTCGATATTTAGATTTGCTATACTTTAAGTGTGTTAAAGCCCGGGGATTCAGTTCGTTATGTTAGTGGAGTAGGTCCGAAGTTAGCTTTGACGCTCAACAAATTGGGCATCGAGACGGCGGAGGACCTACTTTACTATTTCCCCCGTCGCTATCTTGATCGGAGCAAGCTTCTTCCCATCTCCGGCGTCAAAGAAGGAGAAGAAGTGACGGTGGTCGGTGTGGTCAATGAGGTCAGAAAAAGTCGCAGTCCCCGAAGGCGAGTTCGCATTTTGAGCGTTGGCATCTTCGATGGAACAGGTTATCTGTACGGCGTCTGGTTTAATCAGGATTTCCATGCTCAGCGTCTTAGGGAAGGCGTTGAGGTGGTCTTCAGCGGCAAGGTGACATTCAGTTACGGGCAACTTCAGATGATCAATCCCTCCTATGATATTCTTGGGGAGGCGGATGCTATCTCCAGAGACACCGTCCACACGGCCAGGATCATTCCCATCTATCCCGCCACCTCGACTCTAAGTTCCAACATGATCAGGCGACTGACCAAGAATCTCCTGGACAGCCAGCCGGAAATTTCTGACCCGCTGCCGGCAACCCTTCGAGATAAGTACGGGTATTTTCCTCTGCAAACCGCTCTCTACCAGGCTCATTTTCCTGACGATGACATCTCGACTAAGAGAGCGCGGGAGCGCTTAGTCTTTGACGAGCTATTCACTCTTGAGTTGGGGTTGGTTTTGCGAAAGAGGCGTCTGGAGAAAGACGAAAGGGGAATTCAGCACAAAACGGCCGGCCTTCTTCTGGATAAATTCTTTGAGAAACTACCCTTTTCTTTAACGGAAAGCCAAAAGCGAGTGATAAGAGAGATTCAAGAGGATATGGCCCGGCAGTCACCGATGCACCGGCTTCTTCAAGGAGAAGTGGGAAGCGGCAAGACCGTCGTGGCCGTGGCTGCTCTTCTTACCACTGTTTCCAACGGATACCAGGGGGCGATCATGGCTCCGACGGAGGTCCTGGCCGAGCAGCATCTTTTGAAAATAGGAGACATCTTGCCGCGCGGGGTGAGGGTGGCGCTGCTAACTGGAAGTACTCCGCCGAAACTTGCCGAAGAGCTCAAAGTTAGGATAAAACGGGGCGAAATAGATATTGCCATAGGCACACACGCGCTGATTCAGGAGGGTGTGAAGTTCGAAAAGTTGGGGCTGGCCGTCGTCGATGAGCAGCATCGTTTCGGGGTCAGGCAGAGAATAAATCTCCGCGAGAAAGGTCCCGCTTCCGACGGGACAGGCCCCGCCTCCAGCGGGGCAAGCGAGTTGCCGGATGTATTGGTTATGACGGCTACTCCCATTCCAAGAACTATAGCGCTGACACTCTATGGAGACCTGGACATTTCCGTCTTGGATGAACTTCCGGCTGGCAGGAAGGAGATCGAGACCATCGTGGCTTATCAGAGGCACCGGGATGACGCCTACGATCTGATCCGACAGCAGGTCCGGATGGGGAGGCAGGCCTACATTGTCTGCCCACTTATCGACGAATCGGACAAGCTACAGGTCAAGGCGGCAGTCAAAGAAGCAGAGAGGCTCAAGGAAGAGGTTTTCCCTGACCTGCGAGTTGCTTTACTACACGGCCAGATGAAATCGGCTGAAAAGGAGAAAATCATGGCCGATTTTCGCCGGGGTGATCTGGATATTCTTATTACAACCACGGTGATAGAGGTGGGAATCGACGTTCCGAATGTGACCGTGATGCTAATTGAGGATGCGGATCGTTTCGGGCTGTCGCAGCTTCATCAATTGAGGGGGAGGATTGGCCGGGGAGAGCACAAGAGTTTCTGTATACTGTTTGCCGATCCCACAACCGAGGAGGCCAAAGAGCGGATGAGGGCCATCGCAAATTCTAAGGATGGCTTCGCCCTGGCCGAAGAGGACTTGAGGATCAGGGGCGAGGGGCAGCTCTTCGGTCCTCGGCAGTCGGGCCTCCCGGACCTCAAAATCGCCAAGCTCCTTCGAGACATGCCTGTTCTGGTTAAAGCCAGAGAGGAGGCCTTCAGGATTATTGAGAAAGACCCGTTGTTGAGGGCACCGGAAAATAGTCTGTTGCTGGAAGAGGTTAGAAAAAAATTTACTGGAAACATAGAATGGTTATTCTCTGGATAGGGCGGACAGAGACCTGCCCGTCCGGCAGGCGGGCGTCCGCCCCCTTGTCATTCTGGGCGGACCTAAAGGTCCGCCTCTACAAAACGCTGTAGAGGTCGACCTTTAGGTCGACAAGATTTGTAGATTAGACGTCTAGGAGAGACAGTGAGAGTAATTGCTGGGATTGCTAAGGGTCATAAGCTGAAAGCTCCCAGAGGGTTGAAGGTTCGGCCTCCACTGGATAGGATCAAGGAATCTCTTTTCAATATACTGGGTGATCGTGTGCAGGGCGCCCGGGTTTTGGATCTCTACGCCGGCAGTGGATCTCTTGGGATTGAGGCGTTGAGCAGGGGATCTGAAGCGGCTACATTTGTCGATAGCAACATGGCCGCCATCCAAGCGATAAGAGAGAACCTGGTCAAGACTGGTCTTGGAGACGAGGTTAGAGTGTTAAGGGATAGAGTGACAGCGGCTGTGAGGAAGCTTGCCAGGGAGGGCCAGGGGTTTGATTTGATTTTTTTAGACCCACCCTTTAAAATTAGTTTGATTGAGCTCAACACGGTGTTTAAATCCCTCGCAGGCGATTTAGTTAAAGAAAAAGGGACTGTGGTTTTGCGATTGTCTACGAGAAGAGTACCTCTGGAACCGCCAGGTTTTCAAGTTGAGACAAATCGAGTTTACGGTGATAGCCGTTTGTTAATTTACCGAAAGAGCGAATGATGAGAAAGGGTGTGACAGGTAGCCGAGGCACCTTGCCTCGGACCCAAGAATCATGAGAGTTGCCATTGTTCCGGGGAGTTTTGATCCAATTACCGCGGGCCATCTTGATGTCATCAAGCGCGCCACCCAGCTTTTCGACAAGGTGGTCATTGGCGTGGCCAAGAATTCGGGCAAAAGGACGCTTTTCTCTATCGAAGAGCGGGTAAGATTTGTAGGGGAAGCTACGAAAGACATAAAGGGCGTATCAGTTGAGGTCTTCGATACGCTGCTGGTGGAGTTCGCCAGAAAGCACGGCGCCCACGCCATCATCAAGGGCCTTCGCGCCGTTTCCGATTTTGAACACGAATTTCAGATGGCCCAGCTCAACAGGGAGCTTGATCCCAGCATGGAGACGATCTTTATGATGGCCAGCACCGAATACGCCTACCTGAGCTCCAGCGCTGTGAAGGAGATTGCCGAGTATCAAGGGAGCGTCAAGGGCCTGGTGCCAGACGTAGTTGAAGAGAGCCTTAAGGAGAAGTTTGCTGGTTTGAAAGGGGGGCGATGAGTGGATATCGAAGTTTCCATTAATGAATTAGAGGATCTGATATCCAAGAGCAAAAGAGTGCCATTTACCTCAGCGGTAATGATTCCGGAGAAGAACATCTTCGATCTTATCGATCAGCTTCGAGCGGGTCTTCCCGAGGAGTTAAAGCAGGCGCGGTGGATAATAAAGGAGCGAACCGAGATGCTTGACGAGGCCAGGAGGGAAGCTGACAAGATCCTGGCTGAGGCGCGTCTGAAGGCTGATGAGCTGGTGGCGGAGACCGAGATTGTTAAGGCTGCCAAGAAAGAGGCGGGAGAGATTCTGGAGGAGGCCAGGTCGAATGCGAGGAAAGTCCGGCTTGAAGCCGAGGATTACGCCGACGAGAAGCTGGCCAATTTGGAGGCTACTCTTCACCGTCTCGTTTCTACAATCAGGAAAGGCCGAGAGAAACTGCAGGGTAAAGTGAAAAAGGTCGAAGAGCTCCCAGCTCTTGAGGAATACGAAGAGGAAGAATAGGTCTTTTCCTGGAGAGAAAGTCATGGCAGGTCTACGCATGAACGTCTCCGATCTCTTGAAAACCGAGGGAGCGGAGAAGAGCCTAAAACTGGAAGTTGACATACCAGCTATCAAGAAGGGCGAAGAAAGAATCGAGCTGGCGAAGGCTCCCAGACTCGATCTCGGTTTGCGAAATGTTGGCAATCGCATTCTTGCTTCAGGCAGTCTGAGGGGAGAGGTTTTTCTGGATTGCAGCCGCTGCCTGATCCGGTTCAAGTATCCCATGGAAATAGGCATCTCAGAGTTGTTTCGAAAGCCGGGAGAATTCCGAGAGGAGAAATTGCCAGTTGAGGAGGAGAGAGCCTTCGCTATCGTTAATGATGAGATAGATCTCGCTCCCATGGCTGAGCAGGCCATGCTGCTCTTCCTTCCGATGAAGCCCTTGTGTAAACAGGTTTGTAAAGGTCTCTGTCCCGTCTGTGGCGAGAATCTAAACAAGAGGCCCCACGTCCACGAGGGGGAAGAGATCGACTCCCGCTTGATAGCCTTGAAAAAATTATTGAAAAAGAAATAGTAGGAGGATTAATGGCCGTTCCAAAAAGAAAAACTTCGAAATCGAAAAGGGATAGCCGGCGGGCCCATTCAAAAGCCAAGCCGCCGAATCTTTCTTTGTGTCCCCAGTGCCATCAACCGAAACTTTCCCATCGAGTCTGTCTCAACTGCGGTTACTATCACGGCAGGACAGCCATAGAGGTAGAATAGTTGCAGCAGGTAAGGGTTGTCGTTGATGCGATGGGGGGAGACCACGCTCCCTCCGAAACGGTCAAAGGTGTTTTTGAGGCGGCTCGGGAAAGCAGTGCCCATCATTTTGTCCTCGTTGGAGAACCCCACGCTGTCCAGGCCGAGATGGTGAGATACAACGGAGTTCCCAATGTCGAGTTTGCCCCAGCCCGTCAGGTGGTTGGTATGGCAGAGGAAGCCTCTCGAGCTCTTCGGGTTAAACCCGAATCTTCCATTTCGGTTGGCATGAGATTGGTCAAATCGGGGGAGGCGGACGCTTTTATCTCAGCAGGTAATACTGGTGCCGTGATGGGGGCCGCCCTGCTCACATTTGGACGCGTAAGGGGCGTCAAGAGGCCGGCTATCGCCCTCACCATCCCCATCCCCAAAGGTCAATTTCTTCTGCTTGATGCCGGAGCTAACGCGGATTGTAAACCTGAACATCTACTCCAGTTTGCCAAGATGGGGTCGGTCTATGCAGAGCGAGTGCTCAAGATTCAGTCCCCGACGGTTGGGCTTCTTAACATCGGTGAAGAGGAAGAAAAGGGAAATGAACTGGTCAAAGAGGCCTACAAACTACTGAAAAGTTCTTCCCTCAATTTTGTCGGGAACGTGGAGGGAAGGGAGATCTTCCTCGGCAAAACCGACGTAGTCGTCTGCGATGGCTTCACCGGGAATGTCGTGCTGAAGGTCATCGAGGGGGTGGCTATGACAATTGTTTCGCAGATGAAGATGACTGCGAGCAGTTCAATAAGATCAATCCTCGGAGGCTGGCTGATGCTTCCCGCCTTCGGTGAGCTTACGAGACACGCTGACTACGAGGAATATGGTGGTGCACAGCTTCTTGGTGTAAACGGCGTCTGTATAATATCCCACGGGAGTTCGAGAGCAAAGGCCATCAAAAACGCTATTCAGGTGGCGATTAAGACGGTCCGCGGGAATGTCATCAGCGAGATAGAAAAGGGTTTGCACGAGTGATGTCTCGAGCGACAGTCGGTATCACTGGAATCGGTTCGTACGTACCTAACGAGGTATTAACCAACCAAGATTTGGAGAAAATGGTTGATACCTCCGACGAGTGGATCACCACTCGAACCGGAATTTCCAGGCGGCATATCGCCCCCGAAGGCACGGCCTCTTCCGATTTGGGTGTTTTGGCCGCCGAACGCGCTCTAAAAAGTGCTGGCCGCACTCCAGGACAAGTCGACCTGATCGTTGCTACCACGGCCTCACCGGATTTGATCTGGCCGTCTACAGCCTGTTTGATCCAGGCGAAACTGGAAGCCAGTAAGGCGGTGGCATTTGATGTTTCAGCCGCCTGTGCCGGATTTGTCTATGCTCTGACGGTGGCGGCCCAGTTTGTTATGACTCGAACCTATAAGACTGTCTTAGTCGTCGGAGCCGATGCCATAAGTCGATTCATCGATTGGACGGACAGAAACACCTGCATCCTCTTTGGAGATGGCGCGGGGGCGGTGGTTCTGGAAGAGGTCGAACCAGGCTACGGCCTTCTGGGTAGCTACCTGGGTGCGGACGGCAAAGGGAGCGATCTTCTTAATATACCCGCCGGAGGCTCCGCTAAACCGGCTAGTATCGAAACCGTGGAGGAAAGGCTCCATTTCATCAAGATGAATGGCAATGAAGTTTTTAAGTTTGCCACCAGAGCCACCATCGATGCGGCAAATAAGGCTTTAAAGGCAAGCGGCATAAAGGAGGAAGAGGTCGATTTTCTCATTCCTCACCAGGCTAATCAGAGAATCATCGAAGCGGCAGCCCGTCGCCTTCACGTCGCAAACGACAGAGTGGTGAGCAATATCCAAGAATATGGCAACACGTCCACTGCCTCTATTCCTCTGGCGATAGACGAGATCTGGCAGGCTGGTAGAATCAAGAAGGGGGACATCCTCTTGACGGTGGGCTTTGGTGGCGGCTTGACCTGGGGAGCCAACGTCATCCGGTGGAGCAAAGATCGTTAGTTATTTGGCGGATAGCAGATGGCGGATGCGAAATTAATAGCAATGATCGAATAAGTCGACCTAAAGGTCGACCTGCCTATGGCAGGCGGACCTTTAGGTCCGCGATTTACTCCGAGAATAAGTCGATCTAAAAGTCGACCTGCCTATGGCAGGCGGACCTTTAGGTCCGCGATTTACTCCGAGGAGAGCGTAATGGATTATTTATTAACAGAAGAGCAGAAGATGATTCGGGATCTGGCCCGAAGCATCGCGGAGGAGAAGATAGTTCCGGTCAGAGCGGAGCTGGATGAAAAGGAAGAGTTTCCCTGGGAAATAATGAGGGTTCTGGCCGAATCGGATTTATTTAGAATCTTTATTCCCCAGGAGTACGATGGCCTGGGGGCCGGAATCTTCGAACTCTGCCTGGTGGTGGAGGAGCTCAGCCGGGCCTGTGGCGGCGTGGCTATCGGGTACGCTGCCAGTGCTTTGGGAGCTTTTCCAATAGTCTTATTCGGGAGCGAGGAGCAAAAGAAGAGGTATCTGCCGGACATTGCCAGCGGAAAGAAGCTGGCTGCCTTCGCGTTAACTGAGGCCAACGCCGGTAGCGACGCCGGGAATATCCAGACTCAAGCGACCCCCAACAGCGATGGTTACAGACTGAATGGCACCAAGCAGTGGATCACCAACGGTGGCGAGGCGGAGGTATACACCGTCATTGCCCTGACCGATAAGGCTAAAGGAAGTCGGGGTGCCAGCGCCTTTATCGTGGAGAAGGGAACGGAGGGTTTTTCCTTCGGGAAAAAAGAAAAGAAAATGGGCATCCGGGCCTCGGCCACGAGAGAGCTGATTTTTGATAACTGTCGGGTTTCGAAGGACAACCTCCTCAGCCGAGAGGGCATGGGCTTTATCGTCGCCATGAAAACTCTGGATGCCTCTCGCCCGGGTGTGGGAGCTCAAGCGGTAGGTATCGCTCAGGGTGCCATGGAGGCTGCTATAGACTACGCCAGGGAGCGCGTTCAGTTTGGGCAGCCTATCGTGTCTTTCCAGGCTATTCAGCACATGCTGGCGGATATGGCCACCCATATCGAAGCGGCTCGGGCGTTGGTTCTCGCCTCCGCCCGCATGATCGATAGCGGAGAGGGAAATGTCTCAAAAGATGCCGCCATGGCCAAGTGCTTCGCCTCTGACGTGGCCATGAAGGTCACCACGGACGCTGTGCAGATCATGGGTGGTTACGGCTATATGCGGGAATATCCCGTAGAGAAGATGATGAGGGATGCCAAGATCACTCAGATATACGAAGGCACCAACCAGATTCAAAGAAACGTTATCGCCCAGAATCTAATCAAAGAAAGAGCAAGCAAAAAGTAGATATCAAAAACCAGAAATTTGGAACTAACTCCTCCCCTTAAGGGAGGGGAATGCTGTCTCAGCGGAGGGAACGAGTGGATATTGTTGTTTGCATAAAGCAGGTCCCGGGCACAACCGAAGTAAAGGTTGATCCGCAAACGAACACGCTGATTCGAGAGGGCGTTGAGGCGATCACCAACCCCTTCGATGCCTATGCCCTGGAGGAGGCGGTTAGGCTTAAGGAAAGAACCGGCGGCAAGGTTACGGCCTTGAGTATGGGACCACCCCAGGCTGATAAGGCTCTACGGGATGCCATATCGGTCGGGGTCGACGCGGCCGTTCTCCTGTCGGACCCTTCCTTTGCCGGCTCCGACACGCTGGCAACTTCCTACACTTTAGCAAAGGCGATTGAGAAGATTGGCTCGTGGGATCTGATTATCTGTGGAAAGCAAACGCTGGACGGGGATACCGGCCAGGTCGGGCCGGAGTTGGCGGAACGCCTTGACATCCCCTTCGTGACCTGTGTTCGAAAAATCAAGGAGATAGGAAAGGGCTTTTTTAAGATGGAACGCATGATCGAAGAGGGATACGAGCTCGTTGAGATGCCTCTCCCAGGTCTTATAACAGTGGTTAAAGAGATAAATGAGCCGCGACTTCCTTCCCTCAGGGGGATGATGGCAGCCAAGAAAGCAGAAATCTCAATCTGGACGGCTCAGGATATCAATGCTGAGAGAGATATGATAGGAATCGATGGATCGCCTACGCGGGTGGTTAAAATCTTTACGCCCGTCAGAGAGCAAAGAAGCGAAATACTGGAAGGCGACTTAGAAGGGCAAATTTCTCAGCTGATTGAGAAATTGAGACAAATTAGGGTAGTCTGAGGTGAGTTCATGGGGATTAGAGTAACCGACGAGTGTGTCGGGTGTCTCGTCTGCGCGACAGTTTGTCCCTTAGGAGCCATCGAGGTGGTGGAGGGTAGGGCATACGTTCAGGGAAACTGCACTCTCTGCGGCATGTGTGTCGACGCCTGTATTTATGATGCCATTATCATTGTAGGGGCGGGCGCCCGCCTGCTGGACGGGCAGGTCTCTGCCCGCCCGATGACGGAGCATGGACTGTCGAAAGACGAGTGTCACGGGATATTAGTTTTTGCCGAACAAAGGCACGGTAGCATCGCCCAGGTTGTTTATGAGATTCTGGGAGAGGCAAGAAGGCAGGCCGACGAGCTCGGAGCTGATCTTTCGTGCGTTCTCATGGGAGAGGGCCTCGATGGACGAGGTGAGGAGCTCATATCGTATGGTGCCGACAAAGTTTTTCTTTTTGACGACGCCCAGTTAAGAGATCCTCTGGAAGAATCCTATTCTGAGGTAATGGTCAATCTGATTAAAGAGGTAAAACCGGAAATTGTTCTGGCCGCGGCAACAAACTTTGGCCGCGCTCTGATGCCCAAGGTCGCGGCGAGGCTTGGAACCGGGCTCACGGCCGATTGTACCGGTCTGGAAATAAACAAGGAGAATAAGCTCCTCGAGCAGACCCGCCCCACCTTTGGTGGAAATCTCATGGCCACCATCGTCTGTTCCGATAGAAGACCTCAGATGGCTACCGTCCGACCCCATGTAATGAAAAAAATGTCACCGGATCCAGACCGACGAGGAGAGATCGTTCAAAAG
>JBAQMN010000030.1:0-10326 GCA_049302895.1 Actinomycetota bacterium
TTCAAATTCTCAAGAAAATCCATGCTACATCCCATTATATTGGGTCAGATGATAAAATTGAAGTATGAAACGCCTTATTTCCCTATATATCTTTTAGTTTAAAAATGTAAATCGCGAGGGGTAGAAAGATTAACGCGAAAGCAAGGAGGCCGAGCGTCACTCATAACGCCCGAATATCCTCATGTGGTAGAGGATGTGGCCGTATATGCCCCGGATCGCTTCGTCGCCCAGAGGGCCCCGATTTACCTCCAATACCTTCTCGATTATCTCTGCTTCACGCTCCGGGTCGTGCAGCGGCACGCCGGTTTTAGTTTTGAGATCTCGGATCTGAAGCACCAGCTTTGCCCGCTCATTCAACGAATCCACGATCTTGGCATCAACCTCGTCAACTTTCTTGCGCAACTCCCCAATCTCCGCCATATTCCCCCTCCTTATGCTCTACAGCAGGTTGTTTGTCGCCAACAAAAGTCTATCACATTCTGCTAGAGCGAGGGTATTCAGGGTAAGCGAACTGTGAATTGACCTGAGACTTTGCGTAGTACTTTGCCAGGTCGCGAGGACTGTTTGAGCAAGCCGGTTTGTGGCGAAGCGAGTTCCGCAGCGACCTGAGAAAAGTGCGGAGCAAAGGCCAGGTCAAGAGGGTGAGCCTTCCCTGAATACCCGAGCTACTCCCACTCGATGGTGCTCGGTGGCTTTGAACTAATATCGTAGGCAACGCGATTCACCCCGGGCACCTCGTTGATGATGCGGTTCGATATCCGCTCCAGAACCCGGTGGGGAATCTTTGCCCAGTCGGCGGTCATAGCGTCCTGGCTGGTGACAGCGCGAATAACAATCGGGTAAGAATAAGTCCTCTGATCACCCATGACGCCCACGGTTTTTACTGCTGGAAGAATAGCAAAAGACTGCCAGAGCTTTCGATAGAGCCCGGCACGTTTGACCTCCTCCTCAATGATGGCATCCGCCTCCCGCAGAATGTCAAGCCTTTCGGCGGTGACCTCCCCTACGATTCTTATGGCCAGGCCCGGACCGGGAAACGGCTGCCTCCAGACAATCTCCTCAGGCAAACCAAGCTCTGCGGCCACCTCTCGCACCTCGTCCTTAAACAGAAGCCGCAACGGTTCCACCAGCTTAAAGTCCATCTTTACGGGCAGAGCTCCCACGTTGTGGTGCGTCTTGATCTTTGCCGCCTCTTTACTCGCACCACTCTCTATAACATCTGGATAGAGGGTTCCTTGAACAAGAAACCTGACACCCTTGAGTTTGGACGCCTCTTCCTCAAACACCTTGATGAATTCCTCACCGATGATTATTCGCTTTGCCTCAGGGTCGGTTACCCCTTCGAGCTTTTTCAAGAATCTCTGACTGTTGTCCACACAGAGGAGATTAATGCGGAAGTGCTTTCTGAAGGTCTCTTCTACCTGCTCGGCCTCACCTTTTCTTAAGAGTCCATGGTCAACAAAGATGCAGGTTAGCTCGTCACCAACGGCCTTGTGAACCAGAACTGCCGCCGTTGCTGAGTCGACACCCCCGCTCAGACCGCAGATAATCCCGGCATCACCCACCGTTTCCTTTATCCTGTTAACTTCCTGTTCGATAATGGAGACCTTGGTCCAGGTGGGCGAGCAATCGCAGATGTTGTAGAGAAAATTCTTCAGGATTCCCATGCCGTAGGGAGTGTGGATGACCTCGGGGTGGAACTGAACACCGTAGAGCTTGCGTTTCCTGTCCTCAAACGCGGCAATCTTTGAGGTAGAAGTAGAAGCAGTTGGACGGAATCCGTCGGGAGGAGTAACAACCAGATCCTCGTGGCTCATCCAGACGGTCTGTTTGAGAGGAATATTTTCAAAAAGAAGAGTTTCCGGGGAGGCATCGAGTTCGGCCCGGCCGTACTCGCATTTTCCAGTGCGAGAAACCTCTCCGCCCCGAAGGTAAGCCATGAGCTGCATACCATAACAGATTCCTAAGACAGGAATGCCCAGATCAAAGATTTTTCTGTCACAGGTAGGAGCATTTTCTACAAAAACGCTCGCCGGCCCGCCGGACAGGATTAATCCCTTTGGTTTTATCCTTTTTATCTCTTCTACAGAGATGTCACTCGCGACGATCTCGCTGTAGACTTTACACTCTCTAACGCGACGGGCGATCAAACGCGCGTACTGCCCGCCAAAATCCAACACCAATATCGTCTGCATTTGCTGATTCGTCTCCACAGCAGTTATTTATTGTCCCCTCCCCTGCCTGCCGGCAGGCAGGCCTCAAGGAAGGGGAACACTCTCACTATTTTTGATCCTTCGACAAGCTCAGGACAGGCATTTGATATTTGATTTTGCTATTCTTAGCCCTTGCCCATTCCCACATGCTGTTCTCGCTGGATGATCTTGCCCTCGGTCTGAAGCGCCGGAGCTACCATCACCTCAGCCTTTTGAAAGGCTTTTATATCCTCATATCCGCAGGTGGACATGGACGTCCGCAAAGCTCCAAAGAGATTGAGGGTTCCATCATTTTCGTGGGCCGGACCGATTAGAATTTCTTTAAGGCTGGCCACGCTTCCTACACGTATGCGAGTGCCCCTCGGAAGTTCCGGATGAAAGGTTGCCATTCCCCAGTGATAACCAAGTCCCGGGGCCTCCTTGGCCCTGGCAATGGGAGAGCCTATCATAACCGCATCAGCGCCGCAGGCGACTGCCTTGGCGATGTCTCCACCTGTTCTCATACCCCCATCCGCGATCACGTGCACGTATCGCCCGGTTTCGTCAAGATGTCGCGCCCTGGCCGCTGCAGCATCGGCAATAGCCGTCGCCTGAGGCACACCGACTCCTAACACTCCCCGCGTGGTGCAGGCCTGCCCAGGACCCACTCCGACCAGAACACCGACGGCACCCGTTCTCATCAGATGAAGAGCAGTGGCATAAGAGGCACAGGCTCCCACGATCACAGGAATGGGAATACTGGAGATAAACTCCTTCAAGTTGAGGGGGGCTTTCCTTTTACTCACATGTTCGGCGCTGACAACCGTTCCCTGGATCACCAAAATGTCCAGATCCGCTTCCAGAGCCGCCTCATAATACTTTTGCACCCTCTGGGGCGTGAGAGAGGCCACTACGGCTACACCGCCCGCCTTGATCTCAGTGACTCGCTTCTGAATGAGCTCAGGCTTTATGGGTTCTTGATAGAGCTCTTGCATACCGCGGGTGGCTTCTTCCTTTGAAAAAGAGGCTATCTTACTCAGTATCTCTCGTGGATTTTCGTAGCGGGTTTGAAGTCCCTCGAGGTTTAGCACCGCCAGACCGCCCAGTTTCCCCATCAAGATGGCGAGATTGGGATCGACGACACTATCCATGGCGGAGGCCAGACAGGGCAGGGCAAACTTGTAAGAGCCGAGCTCCCAGGTTATGTCGATGTCCTCTGGATTGCGGGTTCTCCGGCTGGGAATAATAGCGATCTCGTCAAATCCGTAAGCTCTTCTTGCCGTCTTTCCCTTACCTATCTCTACTTCCATACAACCCCCGACGCGCCGTTAGCTTAGAGCACAGAGCTAAGAGTAAAGAGAGCTCTCGGCTCTGTGCTCCATGCTTTGTATTGACTTTAGCATCTAAAGTAAAGGGGCGTCAAGGGTAAGGTTAGACCAGGAAGTTTAATACATGCCGCCCGGAGGCATGGCCGGAACGGCTTCCTTCTTATCCTCTGGTTTTTCGGCAACCGTCGCTTCCGTCGTCAAAACCATCGAGGCAACACTCGCTGCGTTCTGAAGAGCAGACCGGGTAACCTTAACCGGATCGACGATGCCGGCTTTACTCATGTCACCGTACTCCCCAGTCAGAACGTTGAGGCCCTCTCCCTTAGAAAGAGTCTTTACCTTTTCGACCACCACCGAACCCTCTAATCCAGCATTCTCCGCTAATTGTCTCAACGGCTCTTCCAGAGCACGTTGCACAAGCTCGGCCCCTGTTCTCTCGTCGCCCTTAAGACTGCCGGTGTCGATGGCGGAAATTGAGTCGATCAAAACCACGCCGCCACCGGGAATGATTCCCTCTTCAACAGCGGCTTTTGTCGCCGACAGAGCATCCTCGACACGATGTTTCCTCTCTTTTAGCTCCGTTTCGGAAGCGGCTCCGACCTTGACGACAGCCACGCCCCCGGCCAGTTTGGCCAGACGTTCCTGCAGTTTTTCGCGGTCAAACTCTGAATCGCTCTCTTCGATCTCCCGCTTGATCTGCTTTATTCTACCCTGAATTGCTTCGGTGCTACCTCTTCCTTCAACGATCGTTGTATCCTCTTTCGTAACCTTAATTTGTCGAGCTCGGCCCAGCATGTCCAGGGTAACGTTCTCCAGCTTGACGCCCAACTCCTCAGTTATCACAGTCCCGCCGGTGACGATAGCAATGTCTTCAAGTATGGCCTTCCGTCGATCGCCGAAACCAGGTGCCTTGACGGCCACCGCCGTAAAGGTTCCACGAATCTTGTTGACCACGATCGTAGCTACAGCCTCCCCTTCGACGTCTTCTGCGATAATCAAGAGTGGCTTTCCAGCCTGCATAACCTTCTCGAG
Source organism: Actinomycetota bacterium (assembly GCA_049302895.1). GTDB lineage: Bacteria > Actinomycetota > JAHEXW01 > JAHEXW01 > JBAQMN01 > JBAQMN01. The sequence continues at coordinate 4,553 of JBAQMN010000030.1, forward strand.
AAGAGGAATGACCTCAGCTATGGCCGCCAGTTTCTTATTGATGATAAGGATGTAGGGCTCGTCGAGGACGGCTTCCATCCTCTCGGCATCGGTAACCATGTACGGCGAGATGTACCCTTTATCAAACTGGAGCCCTTCGACTACGTCGAGCTGTGTTCCCAGAGTCTGAGACTCCTCAACGGTGATCACGCCATCCTTTCCCACTTTTTCCATGGCGTCGGCAATGAGATTACCGATTTCTTTGTCAGCTGCGGCGATGGCGGCTACCTGTGCAACCTCTTCCCTGGTCTGTATGGGTTTGCTAAGCTTTCTGATCTCCTCAACGACCTGGATGACCGCCTTATCGATTCCCTTCTTAAGAAGCATCGGATTGGCACCAGCTGCAACGTTTTTCATCCCTTCGTGAATCATGGCCTGAGCAAGAATGGTAGCCGTGGTCGTTCCGTCCCCGGCCACGTCCTGAGTCTTGGTTGCCACCTCCTTGATGAGCTGAGCGCCGATGTTCTCATAGGGATCTTCCAGGTCGATCTCCTTAGCCACCGTGACCCCATCATGGGTGATGGTGGGTGTCCCATACTTCTTCTCAAGAACTACGTTCCTCCCCTTGGGACCAAGGGTCACTTTTACGGTGTTGGCTAATTTGTCTGCTCCGGTCATGAGCGCCCGACGCGCTTCCTCATTAAACTCTATTATCTTTGGCATACATCACTCCTCCTTTTGTACTACGCGACAATCGCTAAGATGTCCCTTTCGCTCAGGATAAGGTACTCCTCATCCTCAATCTTGATCTTCTGACCTCCGTATTCAGCGAAGATGACCTTATCGCCAACCTTTACCTCCAGAGAAATTTTCTTTCCTTCCTCGTATCTGCCACTTCCAACCGCAATAACCTCTCCCTCCTGCGGTTTCTCCTTGGCGGTATCGGGAAGAACAATCCCACTCTTCGTCTTTTCCTCGCTTTCAAGAGGTTTTACCACAACATGGTCTCCTAATGGCTGCAACTTCATAAATCAACCCTCCTTAAACTATTATATCTGGATATTTTTTATCCCCTATTTAAGATTCATAGCTTTTCTGGCTATATTTTAGCACTCTTCAAGGGAGAGTGCTAATTAATATAAAACACCTAAAACCAAAAGTCAAGAAGATTCTAAAAATTATGGCTTGAGAGACAACCAAAATGACGCTCCTTAATTGTAGTTAAAAGTTAACCTAGAGTACGGTGTACAGTTAAGGGTTAAAAATAGATTTGAGCGTCCTTTAACCTTTAACTTTTAACTCCCCGGCCTGGCTGTGCCCAGTCTGAGATTTGCGTCGACGTTTGCGTCCAGCCCAATGGTCTTACCAGCCCGCAGATGATAGTAACCCACACAGGCAACCATCGCAGCGTTGTCTGTGCAGAGATAGGGCGAGGGATAATAGAGCCTAAACCTTAGCTTTTCGGCCTCATGAGCCAGTTTCTTCCGCAGAGCCGTGTTTGCAGCGACCCCTCCGGCTAAGAGAATTCGGTCAACCCTCCTTTCCCTGGCAGCCCGCAAAACCTTGGCCACCTGGACGTCGACTATAGCCGCCTGGAAGCTCGCCACCAGATCGGGGATGGAAATCTCTTTTCTTTCTCGGCGCAAACCGGATACATAGTTCAACACCGACGTTTTTAACCCGCTCAAAGAGAAATCATAGCTGGGTGAATCTATCATCGCCCTGGGAAAAGAGATGGCTTCCGGGTTTCCCTTTCTCGATAGCTCGTCGATGATGGGCCCACCGGGATAACCCAACCCAAGAAACCTGGCGATCTTATCGAAGGCCTCCCCGGCAGCATCATCCAGGGTTTCTCCCAGAACCTCAAAGGTCCAATCCTCACGCATATAAACCAGCATGGTGTGACCTCCCGACACCACCAGCGATACTAAAGGAGGCCTGAGGCGGGGGTGTTCCAGAAAATTGACGTAGATGTGGGCTTCCAGATGATTCACTCCGATGAGGGGAAGCTCGAGAGCGTAACTCAAAGCCTTAGCGGCGGCCATTCCCACCAACAACGCTCCGACCAGCCCCGGCCCCACGGTAACGGCAATTGCCGAAAGACCAGAAAAATCTACCCTGGCTCTCTCCAGAGCCTCGTTAATGACCGGGTTTATCAACTCCAGGTGCTTACGGGACGCAATCTCTGGAACCACTCCACCATACTTCTCATGAAATTCGGTCTGAGAAGCAACTATGTTAGAAAGGATTCTCTTTCCATCAGCCACCACTGACGTGGCTGTCTCATCACAACTGGTCTCAATCCCCAGAATCAGCGTCACTCAACAGTTCCTTTTTTATCTTCTGAATCGCCCTTCGGTATTCGGGAGAGGCGATGTCGTCGGTCCACATGATCAGTGCGTTCTCCCCATCAGAGTAGTAACATTTGCGCACTCCAGCCGAATGGAAGCCGAACTTTGTATAGAGCCTTTGAGCTATGTCGTTCGACTCTCGAACCTCCAACGCGAGCCAGTGAAGGCCCTTCAGAATGGCCATCTCGATGAGCCTCAGAGCAAGAAGAGTGCCTATCTTTCTCTCTCTGTAAGGCATATCGACTGCCAAATTAGTGATGTGACCTTCACTGTCTGTTATCATCAAACCGGCGTATCCCACGATCTTGTTGTGCAGACGCGCCACCATGTAAACACGCTTATCAGGCTTGCCCAGCTCACCTCTGAATATGCCCAGACTCCAGGGTTGAGGATAGATTCGCCTTTCAATCTCATGGACCTCTTCAAGATCGCTCTCGGACATCAAAAAAATCTTTACGTCTCTTATAGTGAAAGTCTCCTTCATCTTAGGCGTTTCCTCTCGTAGGCTATCTCTGCGTCTGATCGCCGTATATATGTGGGAACCAATTTATAGACGTCTTCTGCCCGGGAAGTGGCGGGTTCGGCGAGAAATTTGGGGGAAGATAGACTGATGAGATTGCTTGCTCTGGGATAACCAAAAAAGGCCGGTGCTACCTCTGTCTTGCCAGTTAACTTTCCCAAGAACAAGTCCCGGTACAACCAGGCACCGTCTCCGATGAGAATGACCTCCCTTTCCAGGCGAGACAATTCTTGAATCAGGTCTTCGGGAGAAACAACCTTTTCTGGTCCAACCTGCCGGATTTCCCCCTCGATCCCCTCGTAAAGAGCGGAGAAAACCTCACGCCGTTTGGCGTCAATAACGGCGCAGATTAAAGCGGAAGAGTGAGCTAAGCTGTAGGCCAACGTATCCAAGGAAGAAACTCCCACGATGGGAATTTTGAGAACCTGCGCCAAGGTCCTGGCTGTTGTGACTCCGATTCTCAAAGAGGTGAACAGGCCTGGGCCCAAACCGACGGCGATTCCATCGAGGTCTCGAACCGTCACGTTAGCCTGAGTCAATATCAGATCGATTAGAGGCATCAGCCTTTCTACCTGGGTCTTCTCACTAACCAGTGACAAATCTGCCAGGACTCTATTCTCGTCGGCCAATCCAATAGACGTGACGGGTGTGGCTGTGTCGAAGCCTAAGATGATCATCTTGCCTCTAACCATTTACTTATTCTTTCTTGCCAGCCGGCCCCGTGAGGTTTAATTCTAATTTTTCGGTGATTGTTTTTCTCGAGACGCCGAAATTCAATCTCGACGTACTCTTGGGGAAGAAGGGAAGCCACCTTGTCGCCCCACTCAATAACCGTAACGCCCTCACCAAAAAAGTAATCCTCGTAGCCTAACTCAAACATCTCCTTTACAGATTCTATACGAAAGATGTCGAAATGATAAAGGGGCAGTTTCCCCCTGTATTCCTTGATCAAACTGAAAGTCGGACTGGTTATGCGGCCCCTTATGCCCAGCGTCCTGGCCAGTCCCTGGGTAAAACAGGTTTTTCCAGCTCCCAGATCTCCGGTTAAGCTTATAACGTCTCCGGCTAACAGAAACGGAACCAATCTCGATGCGAGCTGCTGAGTTTCCCGAGGTGAGGTCGTTGTGATCTCGAAATCCATCTTGCTACTAACGACTCTTAAAACAGGCCCAGCTGAGCAGGTTTCTCGGAAGTAGGTTCAATCCCTCTCTCAAGTAGCTCTTTTAGCTTCCGAAAATCCTCCTCCAGCGAGGCCAGGGTAGCCCGGGTATAAAGGGCAGCTGCCGGATGATAGCTGGGAAATATGCGAAATCTATCCGTCTCGATGAGCTGGCCATGAATCTTGGACATTGAAACCGTTTTGCCTAAGAGCGTGCGGGCGGCAAAGCTTCCTAAAGTAACAACAATTTTTGCTTTTATAATTTCTAATTGCTTAAAGAGGAGGGGCTTGCAGGCTTCGATTTCTTCTGGTAAAGGGTCGCGATTTTCCGGCGGACGGCACTTCAAAACGTTGGTAATATAAACGTCTTCCCGCTTGAGTCCGATGGATGCCAGTAGTCTGGTGAGAAGCTGGCCTGCTGCACCGACAAAAGGCTCCCCCTGTTTGTCTTCGTAAAATCCGGGCGCTTCTCCCACAAAAACAATATCCGCATCTTCTTTTCCGACACCAAAAACGATATTAGTCGCACCCTCACATAAGAGGCACTTGTGACACTTTCCTACGTCTTCATAAAGCTCTTGTAATGTCTGCATCCTTCGCTCCTGGTCGCAAATAGCCTGTAGCCGATAGCTCATGGGACCTTTCTAAGATTTTACTATAACCCGAAACTGTATGCCACAAATACAACTAACAAGTAATTCCTCCCCCTTGAGGGGAATGCTTCTCGACCCTGCTCGAGGCAGGCTTGTCGAGAACCCCCTTACCCCGTTAGTTTTATGTTTTTGATTTTGTTATTTGCTGCTGGGGCAGGTGTTGCAGGAGGTGGCGCTGCAGGAGGAGCAGGGAGAAGTTCCAGTAGTCGAGGAGAACTCTCCTTCCTTAGAATTAAAGCCGAAGCAAGAGAAAAGCTTTTTTAGCTCTGTATTCTTGCATTTCGGACAGGAAGCTTTGTCTTTGTTTGACCTGATTAATGCCTCAAAGCGCTCGCCGCAAGAGGCACACTCGTATTCATAAATAGGCATATTTTTATTTTACCACATCAATGCATAAAGGTGATAACCTGCTCAAAGCCTTTTCGGCTGCGGGCGAAAGGGACTCTGGCAGGGTGTCCGATGGGTATTATGGCTACAGGTCTGACCTCCTCCTTTAAATCCAGAGACCTCTTCACCATACGCTCGTCGAAGGCTCCCACCCAGCAAGCTCCCAATCCCTCGGCGTGAACCGCCAGAAGTAGATTCTGGACGGCGGCGGCAGTGTCCTGGACAGCATAAAGATTGACTCCTCTCTGACCGTAGCCCCTACCCGAAACCGTTAAATCAGCGCAAACAACTACGACTACAGAAGCTTCGGCGACGAAGGACTGGCCGCCGGCGTCCCAGGCTATCTCTTTCTTTAAATCTTCGTTTCGAATAACATAGAAAAGCCAGGGCTGAAGATTCCCGGCCGACGGTGCCTGGCAGGCAGCTTCCAGAATTTTTTTCAAAATCTCGTCCGGCACGTCTTCATCGGTATATCTTCTTACGCTACGTCTTCCCCTGATCGCCTCATACAAGTCCACAACCATCACCCCACAATTCTTAGCTCTCTGCTCCGCGTTCTTTGTCCTTCTCGACTCGCGAAGTTTATCCTGAGCCTGTCGAAGGACTCGCTCGAAGAATAACAATAGTATTCGAGCTTGTCGAGAATCGAGCTTGCCGAGAACTCCCCGGGGCTTCTCTGCAATACGCATTTGTCTCTCCTTAGCGGACCTAAAGGTCCGCCTCTA
>JBAQMN010000031.1:0-1982 GCA_049302895.1 Actinomycetota bacterium
GCTTCAAAGGGTTTTTCGGGATCGCTTTCCCGGAAGTTTTGCGCTCCGTCGTGGTGGATGTGCCAGTGCATCACTGTTGTGTTCTTGTCGTAGACTTGCAGCCTATACATCCCCATATTTTGCTGACCAGATTTCTGGTCTTTGGTTATGACCAGCGGCAACGTGATGAAGCGCCCCCCGTCCTTCGGCCAGCATTTGAGGACTGGTAGTTCATTGAGATCTACCGATTCGCCTGTTTTTGCGATCTCCTGACAAGGCGCGTTGGCAACAACTTTCGGTTTGAGGGAAGAAAGCTCTCTCAGCTTGAAAATAGCTTTAATCTTCTCACTTATGGAAGCGGGCATCTCTTTGGGAAGTTTTTCAGGCAGAATCTTTTCCAGTTGCGAAAAGGAGTTTTGGCCGAGGGCCCAGGCCATGCGCTCAAAGCTCCCGAACGTGTTGATTAAAATAGGGATGGAGCTCCCTTTCGGCTTTTCGAAAAGAAGGGCTGGCCCTTCTTTTTTCACCACGCGGTCTGTGATCTCGGTTATTTCAAGAATGGGATCGACCTCGGCCTTGATCCTTTTTAAGGATCCTTTTTTCTCAAGGAAAGCGATGAATTCTTGAAGATTTTCAAAGCTCATTTTTTCTCCGAAGTAATACCGGATTTAAAAACATCTCGAATTGTTTTGATGGCGTTTTCGATCGTGTAATCGAAAGCCTTTCCTCTATTGGGTATTGTTTCTTTCAGGATCCACCCCAATAAGACTCCCTGAGCAGCGCCAAAGATCATCATGCGGGCTGCCTTGGTATCCAGGTCTTTGCGATAAACGCCTTTGGCGATCCCTTCTTTAAGAATTTCCTCGAGGAGATCCAGGAAATCGACCATGCTCTCAACGACCGGGCTGTTCAAGAAGGCACTACTCTGCTTTATCTCGATCAGGAAGAGCTCCGCCAGGTCACGGTTGGTCTTGAAGACATCGACAATCGTTGTCAGAATGAGCATCATCTTTTCATTGGCGTCGTCTAAGGGCTCAATTTTTCTCCTCAAATCGCTGGTCAGCTCGGACCATTTCTCTTTGAAGAGGGAAAACAGGATGTCGTTTTTGGTAGGAAAATATTTATACAGAGTCCCTTCGGCCACGTCGATCTCGGTTGCGATATCTTTAACTCGGGTGTTATAAAAGCCTCGCTTGGCGAAGACCTTCACAGCCGCATCAAGGATTGCCTCTCTTTTGTTGCCTCTCATCTTGCCCTCCTTATTGTGAGTGAGCGCTCACTCACTTTTCCCGCTGATTGTACGCTCTCTGATAGGTTAAGTCAAATTGTTGAAATGTGACCGTCTTTTTGTTAGGCTCTGAGTGAAATAGGGCGGCTACTCTGTAATGGAGGCAGACGATGAAACTCTATCTTGTCCAACACGGTGAAGCTAAGAAAGAGGCGGAAGATTCGAGTCGTCCCCTCACCGATAAGGGGAAGGCCGACGCAGAGAAGGTTGCCAATGCGGCACGGAAGCTGGGTACAAGACCATCTTTTGTATTTCACAGCGGAAAACTTAGAGCTGATCAGACGGCAAAGATTATGGCAGATGTCTTGGAGGTTTCGAGAGAGCCGGAGGTCGCCTTGGGGCTTAACCCAAATGACGATGTCCGCTCCTGGGCGGCAAAAGTTTCGCAGCAATCCGAAGATCTTATGCTCGTTGGTCACCTGCCGTTTATGGATAGGCTTGCATCGCTTCTTTTATGTGCAGATGAAAACTCTGGCGTTATTCAATTCCGCCACGGGGCCATCGTCTGCCTGGAGCGTGAAGCGGAGGGAACCTGGCGTCTTCAATGGATTCTCGCTCCTGATTTAGTCTAAATCGTAGGCGTGAACAAATTGCCTCTTAAGACTGGCCTGTCAATAGCTTAAGGTTCCATGATGTCTTTTGCTGATTTCTTCGAGAGAGTTCAAAGATCGGGTTTCTACAGAAAGAGACTCGAGGAGTTCTTGTCCCTTGTGGA
>JBAQMN010000032.1:0-1763 GCA_049302895.1 Actinomycetota bacterium
ACCCACAATAACCAGGGAGCTTATCAAACACGGGCGCGATCCCAAAACACCTGTGGCCCTGATTCGTTGGGGCACACTCCCCAGACAAGAAACGTTGGTTGGAACTCTGGAGAACATTGTTGAAAAGGCAGAGAAGGTTTCTTTTGGACCTCCGGGGATAGTTGTGGTGGGCGAGGCGGTGGCCTTAAGAGACAAGCTCAACTGGTTCGAGAAAAAGCCGCTCTTCGGGAAGGGGATAGTGGTGACCCGCGCACGGGAGCAGGCCGGTGAGCTAACTAATGCTCTTGAGGAGTTAGGGGCGGAGGTGATCGAGCTTCCAACGATAGAAATTGTTCCACCGGATAGTTACAAAGAACTAGATGAGGCGATCAACAGAATCGTCGGAATTCATCCGAGGCAAGGCGCCGCGGCTACCCGTTCTCGGGACTCCGAAGGTCGAACTCCATCCGAGGCAAGGTGCCTCGGCTACTATGGTTGGGTCATTTTCACCAGTGCCAACGGGGTCTCTTACTTTATGGATAGATTAAAGTCGCGTGGTGAAGACGTGCGGGTCTTCAGTGGTGTCAAGCTTGCAGCCATCGGTCCGGCGACGGCCCGGAAACTGGAAGAGTTCGGCTTGAAGTTAGATTTCGTTCCTAAGGATTACCGCGCGGAAGGCCTGGTTGAGAGGTTTAAGAAGGAAAACATGTCCGGTGTCCGGGTTCTGATTCCCAGAGCCAAAGAGGCCAGAGAGGTTCTTCCTGAGAGTTTAAAATCGCTGGGCGCCAAGGTCGATATGGCCACGGCTTACCAGACGGTTACCGATGATTCAATCGTGGCCAGGTTCAAGGAGATTCTGCTGGAGAAAAAGGTTGACATTGTCACTTTTACCAGCTCTTCGACGGTAAAGAATTTTGTCAAGCTGCTCAAGGAGATGGATTTAGAAAATGTTCTTTCGGGCGTCCGCATCGCCTGCATCGGCCCAATAACGGCTCAGACGGCGAAAGAGCAGGGTCTCAAGGTCGACACTGTGGCTAAAGAATACACCATTCCCGGATTAGTTGAAGCGTTAGTTAAGGAGAAATAAAATCTGCTATAGTTGTTTTGGGGGGTGTAGCTCAGCGGGAGAGCGGGCGCTTCGCATGCGTCAGGTCGCGGGTTCAAATCCCGCCACCTCCACCATTCTTCGCCGCCTTTTGACTCACACCTGACGGTGTTCGTCTTAACCGGCTTCGAATGGTAAACCACCTTTATCAATAGTAAGGCGAAGAATGGCAACTTCTTATGCGGCCTCAACTCCCAAGCGGAGTTTATCTAAGGACCCTCGCTTCCTTGGAAGTGCCAACATCCAAGACCTGACCTCATATTCTCTTTAGGAAGCCATGCTTTATTTGCAGTTTACCGTTAATAAACATACCGGCAATGATCATTGAATTTGTTTTTGTTTATTGCCTGTGATAGCTTTGAACAAGTAGTTACATGGTATCGCTTTATGGCTCTACAGGGGGTATAAATGAACGTAATCGAGACAAAGAAGCTGACCAAGTACTATGGCAAATCAAGAGGCATCATTGAGGTAGACATTGGCGTAGAAGAGGGCGAAATCTACGGTTTTATAGGACCTAACGGTGCGGGCAAATCGACGACGATCCGGGTCCTCCTGTCGTTGATCTACGCTACCAGCGGCAGCGCCACAATATTTGGCAAGGATGTGGTCAAGTTCGGGCCGGAGATAAAGAAAGAAATCGGTTATTTGCCGGGCGAGGTTTTCTACTATGACAACA